>CAZTXR010000048.1:0-10453 GCA_964617605.1 uncultured Clostridia bacterium
ATAAACAAAGCAGCGGTGAAGTTCTGATAAATAATGAAGAGCTGTCCTATAAAACTAAGGCCTATGTATCATACATGCCTACAGAAAATTTTATGTACGACAATTTCAAAGTAATTGATATATTGAAATTTTACGACAATATGTATGAAGATTTTAGACTTGATTATGCAATAAATTTCGTTAATGAAGTGGATATTAATTTAAATTATAAAATTGCAAATTTATCATCGGGGCTTATCGGAAAGCTGAAGGCAGTTATTGCATTATCAAGAGATGCACAAATATACATGCTTGATGAACCATTAAACGGCGTAGATGTTTTGTCCCGGGATACCATAATTGATATTATAACAAAATCTCACAGTGAAAATAAAATAATTATAATATCAACCCACCTGGTGAGTGAAATCGAAAAAGTGCTTGATGATGTTATATTCTTAAAGGGTGGCATAGCAGAGGTTTTCGGAGATGCTGAAAAATTAAGGCAAGAAAAACAATTGTCGATTGAAGGATTATATAAGGAGGTGTTTAGGAATGCTTAAATTAATGAAGTTTGAATTTTTAAGGAAGTACAAATTGCTTGCTATGACACTGATTACAGCAATTGCTTTAAATATACTTGCAATAAGCAGGGGTATGGGTGGCAGTGCAATGTTTCTCGGACTTTTTCCCATGGTGCTGTCCGTTCTTTATTTAGTTGATATCATAAAAATGTACAGTGAAGACCTAAATAAGAAAACAGGTTATATGCTCTTTATGACACCTAACAGCGGATATAAAATTATATCATCAAAACTGCTTACTGCAGTGTTGGAAGGTTTTGCACTCTTATTGATGTATTTTATATTTATATTGATTAACGGTCTTTATATTGCTGTTTCAATGGGCAATGATATAGATTACAGCCAAGTAATAAAAGTCGTTGACAATTTATTGTCCGGCAGCTTTGGTTTCAACCTAGGCCATGTATTAGTATTTTTATTGGCTGCTCTTACATTTTTAATAGCATTTATCACAACCGTTTACACTGCTATGACCATTAGAAAGAGCATATTTTCCGAAATGAAATTTGGTGGTATGTTCAGTTTCTTAATATTTTTAGCAATTAACTATGGGCTTTCATTTTTGTCAAGTAAATTCTTTGAAATTATTTCCCCCTACTACGATTCCATCGATACCGTATCAAGTACAGGAACTATTTCAGTTGGAGCATTGGCAATGGCACTGCTTCCTATGACTCTAATTTTAATAATTCAAGCAATTGCTTTTACAGGAATTTCGGGATATCTTTTAGAAAAGAAAATCAATTTATAAAAACAGAGGAGAAAATGAAAAGATTAATCAGTATTTTATTAATGATTTTGATTTTATCTACAGGCTGCACTTCATTCTTAACTGTTGATGAGGACAAGGTTAAAGATGTTTCTGATAAGGTAACAGATATATTGATTAACACAATGGGACAGGAAAAGGCAGAAAAACATGAGTCCCACACAATTGAATCATCTGACAAAAATACCCTTAGTATTAAAGGCACAGTGGGAGATATAAATATTTCATCACACCAGGCAGAACAAACAATAATAAATATAATTATCAGGGCCAAATCAGGCTCTAAGGACAAATCAAATGATATAATTCAAAACTACACTTATACAATTAATGCGGATACAAGCTCAATAGCAGTAGATACTTCCTTTAAAGAAGCTTATAAGGATATAAATCTCACAGTAGATTTAGATATATATATTCCTGCCAATATTACGAGTATAGAGCTGTCAACAAATGTAGGAAACATTCACTTAAGTGAAATTTCAGGTAATATACAAACCAACAACAATGTAGGCGATTTTACTGCAGACAAATCAGAGGGCTCATATATCATAAAGTCTAATGTAGGAAAAATTATGTTAAATGACTGCATTGCTTTCGGAAATTCTGAATTTATAACAAATACGGGAGAAATAGAGCTTTCCTTAACAGATATATCAAAAGCTGTGTCCATTATAGCAATAACTGATGTAGGAAATATTGACATGTCCCTAAAGGGCGATTCAGCTTATCATGCAACTATTAATGAGTTTATGAAGGATGAAAGAATTCAAACAAAGCATGACCAAGGTACAAACATTAACCTTACAAGCGGTGTAGGAAAAGTTAATTTTAAATAGAGATCCGGAGAGGGCGGTGCATACAAACTGCCGCCACTCCGGATTTTTATGTATGTAGTTGACGAAAGAGTATTACTGTTTGTATAATGTGTTTAAAGACATATAATAAGGAGGTCACATGTACTTAAATGCTTTTATAGGAGTTATAATACCATTTGTTGGCACCACCCTGGGAGCCGGCATGGTTTTTTTTATGAAAAAAGGAATGGGTGCTAAAACAGAAAAATCCTTGCTTGGATTTGCATCGGGAGTAATGATTGCAGCCTCGGTATGGTCACTGCTGATGCCGTCTATTGAAATGGCAGCAGAACAGGGCACTATTGAATGGTTACCGGCTGCAGCCGGATTCCTGTTCGGAATATTCTTTTTATTGCTTCTTGATAATATAATTCCCCACTTGCACCTTAACGATGATAAGCCCGAAGGGATTACGCTTAAAAGTGCAAGCTTAAGGAAAACAACCATGCTTGTTTTGGCAGTTACCCTGCATAATATTCCGGAAGGCATGGCAGTAGGAGTGGTATTTGCGGGAGTTTTGGCAGAGAATTCATTGATATCCATGGCAGGAGCCTTCTCACTTGCCATAGGTATTGCCATTCAGAATTTCCCCGAAGGTGCCATTATTTCAATGCCGCTAAAAAGCGAAGGATTTTCCAAGAAAAAATCTTTTGCTTACGGAGCCTTGTCAGGGATTGTGGAGCCCATAGCTGCGCTTATAACCATACTTTTGACCAGCTTCATTCAACCCGCTCTTCCATACCTGCTTTCCTTCGCGGCAGGGGCTATGATTTATGTTGTTATTGAGGAGCTTATACCCGAATCACAAAGCGGTGAACACAGCAATATCGGAACTATAGGAGCAGCCTTTGGGTTTGTAGTAATGATGATACTGGATGTAGCGCTGGGATAAAAGATAAGAGACATCCTACATCTCTTAGGGTGTCTTTTTTTGTTTTTTGTTTAAACTTGTCTAAATACTGGTATAAATAAGGTAATACTGATTGATACCCATAAATTAACCTTTATAAATTTCTGTTTTCATTGTATAATTAAGTATAATATTAACAATGCAGTCCATAAAACATCTTTTTCGAGGTAGTTATGAAAACTAATGATCAATTACCAATTTATTTATTCCATCAAGGTACAAACTATTATTCATATAATTTTTTAGGCTCGCATATTATAGAAAACACAGGTACCGTGTTCAGAGTTTGGGCTCCTAATGCAAAAGAGGTTCATTTAGCCGGAGATTTTTGCTCTTGGCAAAAAAACTTGGACTTTGAAATGAAGAAGATCCCGGACAGCGGTATATGGGAGTTATTTGTTCCTGATATAAAAGAAGGAGAATTGTACAAATATATTATTACTTCTGCTGAAGGTCTTGATACTTATAAATCAGACCCCTTTGCATTTTCTTCGCAAACTATGATGGAAACCGCATCAATTGTTTATGATATAGGCAAATATACCTGGCATGATTCAAATTGGCTTAAATATAAAAAGTCAATTAATTTATATGAAATTCCCATAAATATTTATGAAGTAAACTTATCCTCGTGGAGACGCAAAGAAAACGGGGATTTTTACACATATAAAGAAATTGCACCCCTCTTGCTGGAACATATAAAGGAACATTTTTATACTCATATAGAATTTATGCCCCTTATGGAATATCCTTTTGACGGGTCCTGGGGTTATCAGATTTCCGGATATTATTCGCCGACCAAACGATTTGGAGAACCCGATGATTTAAAATATCTGATTGACCAATGTCATCAAAATGGCATAGGGGTTATAATTGATTGGGTACCTGCCCATTTTCCAAAGGATGAGCATGGGCTCTACAAATATGATGGAAGCTTTTTATACGAGTATAAGGACCCTCAAAAAAGAGAAATTGAAGGTTGGGGAACTCACAAGTTTGATTTTGGGAAGACGGAGGTTCAATCATTTTTAATATCAAATGCTGTATTTTGGCTGGACCTTTATCATGCCGACGGCTTGAGAGTTGATGCTGTAAGCTCAATGCTCTACTTAGATTATGATAAGAAAAAGGGCCAATGGACTCCCAATGTTTATGGAGGAAATGAAAATCTTGAAGCAATTTCATTTTTAAAAAAGCTTAATGAAACGATATTTAGGAACTATCCCAATACTATGATGATAGCAGAAGAATCCACAGCCTGGCCAATGGTTACAAAACCAACCTATTTGGGGGGACTTGGCTTTAACTTTAAGTGGAATATGGGCTGGATGAACGATACTGTTGAATATATGGAAACAGACCCTTTCTTCAGAAAATATAAACATAAAAATATAACATTTTCGCTTCATTATGCCTTCAGTGAAAATTTTATACTGCCCTTGTCCCATGATGAAGTTGTCCATGGCAAAAAATCCATAATCAATAAAATGCCGGGACCCTACGAAGAAAAGTTTGCAAGTGTCAGAGCACTGTTAGGCTATATGACAGCCCATCCCGGGAAAAAATTAAACTTTATGGGATATGAAATAGGCCAATTTGCTGAATGGGATTTCAATAAGCAAATTGAATGGTTTATGACTGATTATGAATACCACGGAAAATTAAATACATACATTAAGGATTTAAATGAATTTTATTTAATGAATTCAGAACTATGGGAAGTTGATTATTCATGGCAGGGCTTTAAATGGATTTCCAATGATGATTTTGAGCAAAATATTGTAGCTTTTAAGAGAATAAATAAAAGCAGTGATGAATTAATTGCCGTGGTTAATTTTTCTCCAGTGGAAAGGCATGATTATTTAATAGGTGCGGACAAGGGCATTTATACAGAAGTATTTAATTCAAATAAGCAAGAATATGGGGGTACGGGTACAGGCAACAAGGAAAAAATAATATCTTCCTTTGGAACTGTGCATGGATACGGGTCCTTTATATCATTAACCCTGCCGCCCCTTTCAATAATTTTTTTGGAAAAAGAAAATAAATTTAACATAAATAAAAAAGGAGGTAAAATTTATGAAATTAGCTGAAAAAGAATGTGTTGTCATGCTCCTTGCAGGAGGACAAGGCAGCAGATTGGGGGCTCTTACAACAAAAATTGCAAAACCTTCTGTACCTTTTGGAGGCAAATACAGAATAATTGACTTTGCCTTATCCAATTGTATCAATTCCGGTCTTGATACAATTGGTGTTTTGACACAATATCAACCGCTAACATTGAATTCTTATATAGGTGACGGGAAATCCTGGGATTTAGACAGGATGCACGGAGGTATTCAAATACTGCCTCCTTATCAAAGAGTTGGGGATTCGGAATGGTACTTGGGAACCGCAAATTCAATTTACCAGAACATGGATTTTATCGACTTGTATAATCCTGAGTATGTGCTTGTCTTGTCCGGTGATCATATTTATAAAATGGATTATTCCTTAATGATAAATTTCCATAAGGAAAAGGATGCAGATTGCACAATATCTGTAATTGATGTTCCTTTGAAGGAAGCTTCCCGTTTTGGTATATTAAGTTCCGATGAAATAGGAAGAATAACCGATTTTGAGGAAAAACCCAAAAGACCAAAAAGTACTCAGGCATCCATGGGCATCTATGTTTTTAAATGGAGCAAACTCAAAAAATATCTTGAAGTTGACGATAAAAATATGGAATCATCCAACGACTTTGGAAAGGATCTTATTCCTTTAATGCTTAAGTCGGATGAAAAAATGTATGCTTACAAATTCGAAGGATACTGGAAGGACGTCGGTACCATAGAATCACTTTGGCAAGCCAATATGGACCTCTTGGGCGAAAATGGCTTTGAATTGTCGGATAAGTGGATTATTTATTCAAGACATGCGGAAAAGCCCCCTCACTATGTCAGCAAGGATGCATCCGTTAAAAATTCAATAGTTTCTGAGGGAGCTGTAATATTGGGGACTGTGGAAAATTCTATAATATTTTCTGGAGTAATAGTTGGCGAAAATGCAATTGTCAGGGACTCCATAATTATGGCGGATGTAGAAATAAGTAAAAACTGTATAATTAACTACTCCATAATAGATGAAATGGTAAAGATAGGAGCAAATTTAAAAATTGGCAAACCCATTGGAAAGGACTCAGAAATTACGGTAATACCACGGGAGAGCATTATAAATAACATGCAGGAGGGGTAATATGAAAGCATTAGGAATAATTTTTTCAGATATTCAAGATTGGAGCATGACAGAATTAGCAACTCATCGTTCTGTTGCTGCCATACCCTTTGGAGGCAGATACAGACTAATAGACTTCCCACTTTCAAACATGGTTAATTCAGGCATAAATAAGGTATGCATTATAACAAAAAGTAATTACCGCTCTTTAATGGAACATGTTGCTTCAGGAAAGGATTGGGACTTATCGAGAAAAAAAGGGGGTATCCTTATCTTCCCCCCTTATGCAGTAGGGGAAAATCATGGTCTCTACAAAGGAAGACTGGATGCGCTTAAAAGAGTTTTGGATTATATTTCATCTTCAAAAGAAAAATACGTGGTATTGTCAGATTGCGATATGATTTACGATATTAATTATGAGGAAGTAATAAAATACCATGATGAAAAAAACTCAGATATCACTGCTATATACACAAGTACAGGCATTAATAAATCAAATTCCGTTCATAAAATACTATATGAGTTTGATGGAGAAGGAAGAGCAGATGATATTTTAGTTTATCCTATTACAACAGGAACTTACAATGTTGGATTAAATACATGGGTTATGGGCAAGGATTTCTTAGAATCCCTTATTTACGATGCAATTGCGAGAAATTATAAAGATTTTAGCTATGATGTATTATCTGCCAAGGTCCATTCCTTAAGAATTTACGGTTATGAATACAAAGGATTTTATGCACATATTGATTCATTGCAAAGCTATTATGAAAACAGTATGAAATTATTAAATATTGATACCCTGCAAAGTATTTTCTATTCAAAAACAGGACCTATATATACAAAGACAAAGGATTCAGCACCAACCAAGTATTGTAAAAATGCGGCAGTCAAAAATTCATTGATAGCCAGCGGATGTCTGATTGAAGGAACCGTAGAAAACTCAATACTGTTCCGAGGAGTAAAGGTTGGTAAAAACGCTCTTGTTAAAAATTCAATCATAATGCAGCACGGCACAATAGGGGATAATGCTCAGCTAAACTCCATAATAACAGACACATATGCCTATGTGAGCAATGACAGGGTATTGTTGGGATATTCCAACTGTCCCTTCTTTATCAAAAAAAACTCAGTAGTATAGCAAGGAGTGATTTTTATGAGTAAGTTAAAAGTATTATACATTGCATCTGAAGCTGCTCCATTTATTGTAACCGGAGGGTTGGGTGAAGTTGCAGGTTCTCTTCCCAAGGCCTTAGCACAAAAATACAGCGATGAGATTGATATAAGGGTAATTATACCTTTATACCAAGGTATTTGGGACAGAAGCGAATTTGAGTTTATGGGAAAGACATCTGTTCCTTTAGCATGGAGGCAGCAGTACTGCGGTATTTACAAAAAAGTACTAAATAATGTGACCTGCTATTTTATAGACAATGAATACTATTTTAAAAGAAGTGAATGTTACGGTCATTTTGATGACGGCGAAAGATTTGCCTTTTTCTCAAAGGCATCATTGTTTATACTGCCTATGATTAAATTTATGCCGGATATTGTTCATGCAAATGACTGGCAAACATCTTTGGTTCCAATTTACTTAAAAACAAAGTATAACAGTTATGAAGGATACAGAAATATTAAATCAATTATAACAATTCACAATATTGAGTATCAAGGGCAATTTGACCTTAATATTTCGGAAGATGTTTTTGACCTTCATGGCAAAGAAAAGGGCTTGGTAGAATACAAGGGGGCTATAAATCTATTAAAGGGTGCTATAGAAACCGCAGACATTGTAAGTACCGTAAGCGAAAGCTATTCAAAGGAAATTTTTGATGATTATTATGCCTGTGGTTTAGCAGAAATAATAAAAAAGAATTCTTCAAAAATAAAGGGAATACTAAACGGAATAGATATTGAAGCTTATAATCCTGAAACAGATGAAGCCTTATTTGAGAATTACACTGTAAATAATATAGAAAATAAAAGCTTGAATAAACAAAACTTACAGTCCCTGTCAGGGCTTCCTCAAGATAAAAATGTGCCCTTGATTGGTATTATTTCAAGACTTGTTAAACATAAGGGCTTTGATTTAATAATAAATGCCATGGAAGACATACTTAAAGAGAAAGTGCAGTTTCTTATAATCGGAAAAGGCGACAGGGGATATGAGTTGTTTTTCGAGTCTCTTCAGGACAGTTACAATGAAAAAGTATCTGTAAGGATAGATTTTAATTCTGACTTGGCAAGAAAAATTTATGCAGGGGCAGATTTATTCCTTATGCCTTCCATAAGTGAGCCCTGCGGCATAGCACAAATGATTTCTTCTCGTTACGGCACAGTTCCCATAGTAAGGGAAACAGGAGGGCTTAAAGATTCAATAAAGGATGCAAGTCTTGGAGAAGGTAACGGCTTTACCTTCAGTGAGCAAAGTTCCCAGGCCTTGTATGATGCTGTTAAAAGGGCCTTAAAAGTTTATAATAACAAGGATGATTGGAGCAAATTGGTGGAGTCAGTGATGAAAATAGATTTCAGCTGGAATAAATCAGCTGAAAAATATTATGAAATGTATTGCTCACTAAACTTAGGAGAATGATAATGGCAAAAATTGACGCAGGACTGATTAATCAGCTGGTAGATAAAGAATTGTTCAGATATTGGAATACTGAGCCTAAAAGTGCCAGCTTAAATCAAGTTTACAGAGCTCTTTCAATTGTAATAAGGGATTTGCTTTTACAGAAAAGGAATGAATTTGAAAAAGAACACAAGGATAATAAGCAAGTTTATTATATGTGCATGGAATTTCTTATTGGCAAATCTCTTAAAAATAACTTGTATAATTTAAATATTGAAAAAGAAACTAAAGAAGCATTAAAAAAGTACAATGTTACATTAGATGAATTATCATCAATAGAAAAGGATCCGGGTTTAGGAAACGGAGGTCTTGGCAGACTTGCGGCCTGCTTTATGGATTCCCTTGCAACTCAAAACTATTTAGCCACAGGCTTTTCCATAAAATATGAATTTGGGCTTTTCAAACAGAAAATAATTGACGGATGGCAGACAGAGCTTCCCGATGACTGGCTTACCACTTCAGACGTATGGCTTATCCCCAAGACTGAAGAAAGAGTTATTGTTAAATTTGACGGCAACATAAGAGAAGAGTGGACCCCGGAAGGGCTAAAAATATATCATGATTTTTCCACGGAGATTGAAGCTGTTCCCTATGACCTTATGATATCGGGATATAAAAGCCATGGTGTAAGCTTGCTTAGACTTTGGGAATCAAGGAGCTTAAACAGCTTTGATATGAATTTGTTTTCCCAGGGTGATTATATAAGGGCCTTGTCAGAGGATTCCATGGCAGAAGCTATTTCTAAGGTATTGTATCCTGCCGACAATCATAATGAAGGTAAAATATTAAGGCTTAAGCAGCAATATTTTTTGGTTTCTGCTTCAGCACAAACAATTGTAAAAAATCATTTTAAAAAATATAAAACTTTGGATAATTTTAAGGATAAAAATGCAATACATATAAACGATACTCATCCTGCTCTTATTATCCCCGAATTAATGCGTATTTTTATGGATGACTACAATTTGTCATGGGAAAAAGCATGGCACTTAACAGTTAATACTGTTTCCTATACAAATCACACCGTAATGACGGAAGCCTTGGAAACATTTGATGAAAATATAGTGAGATCTAAGCTTCCAAGAATTTATATGATTATTCAAGAAATCAACAAAAGATTTCTTCAAGAGGCAGTATCTAAATTCAATGATTACAATAAAGCTCTGAATATGTCCATATTCGGTTACGGCAGAGTAAATATGGCAAACATGTGCATAATAGGCAGCCACTGTGTCAACGGGGTTGCACACCTCCATTCGGAAATTTTAAAAAGAACCGTATTTAAAAACTTTTATGAATACAGCCCTGAAAAATTTCTAAATGTAACAAACGGCATAACTCACAGGCGATGGTTAAATCAGGCAAACCCTTTACTAAAAGACCTGATTGAGGATTTAGCGGGATCCGGCTACAGCACGAATCCGGAGCAACTTAATAAATTAAAAGTTTTCAAGGATGATGACAGTGTTTTAAATAAATTAAATGAAATAAAATATGAAAATAAGAAAA
>CAZTXR010000049.1:0-10408 GCA_964617605.1 uncultured Clostridia bacterium
CCATTTTTGGCGAAGTCTGTAAAAACCTATGCCCCTCTTTGTTTTGTGCTTGCATTTGCAATTGCTTTTGGCAGGGTTTTAGCTTTGGCTAAGGCACCGGCAATTATTGAAGGGTTTATATTAAACAACTTTACAACAAGCTTTACCGTTTTGACCGGTATCGTAATAGTGTTTTTACTGCTTGGAATGGTTATGGATACAGGTCCTGCCATAGTAATACTGGCACCCATACTATTGCCTGCTGTCCAAGCCTTAGGTGTACATCCGGTACACTTCGGTGTTATTATGGTTTGCTGCTTATCAATCGGGTTGGCAACACCACCCTTTGGATTGGATTTATTTGTAGCGGGGACTTTATCTGATACGCCGCCAATGGTTGTAGCTAAAAAAGCTTTACCCTTTATATATGCATTCGGCATAGTGTTGTTTCTCATAACATATGTGCCATGGCTAAGTCTTGCACTCCTGTAAAGGATTCAAGTATAAATTAAAAGAAGAAAGGAAGGAATGAAAGTGAAAAAATTATTGATTATATTGTTGATAGCAACAATGACGTTGCTACCGGTAGCATGTACTCAGCCGAGTGCACCTGCACCCGCACCTGCACCCGCACCTGCTCCTGCACAACCTGAACAACCTGCACAACCGGAGGGAGGATTTGACTCACTTGATCCTGTAGTTTTAAGAGGCGCTGATAATGCTGGAGTTGGTGCTGCAGCTCAGCTTTATGGAGAACTTGTTACAAAGAAGGTTAGTGAAATAACCGGAGGTAAGCTTACAATAGACTATTTCCCAAACAGTCAGCTTGGTAATGACCAAGAGCTTCAGGGACAAATGCTTGCCGGTGATATTGACTTTGTAATAGCACAAACTGCACAAACCGTATCATTCGTGCCTGAAGTAGCTATCTTTGACCTTCCGATGGTATTTGCGAAGTATGATGCTGAAACTATTGATTATGCATTAAATAAAAGTGACTTTACTGACAAAATAAACGAAGCTTACAAGGCAAAAAATATGTACTGCTTACACTTTTTGCAGGGTGGAACTTTCAGAGAAACAACCTCCAACAAAAAAATTGAATCAATAGATGATTTCAATGGATTAAAGATTAGAACCATGGAGAACAAAAACCATATGGCATTCTGGCAGGCAATGGGTGCGGCTCCAACTCCGCTTCCTTGGCCGGAAGTATATATATCTTTGCAGCAAGGGTTGGTGCATGCACAAGAAAATGCAACAGACACTTGTGTGGGCGCAAACCTTCAAGAAGTTCAGGATTACCTGATTATGACGCATCATATCTTGTATTGCAACCAGTTCCTTATAAATGCAAGCAAGTTCGACAGCCTGGACCCATTGTACAAAGAAGCATTGCAACAAGCTATTGATGAAGCTGCTGTAGAAATTGAAGCTAAACTTGCTGAAATTGACCAAACCAACAAAGATATTCTTATAGATGGCGGAATGGAATTAGTTGAATTTGATGCAAGCTTTATAGACCAAGTGTTGGAAAAGGCTAAGGGTGTATATGATTCCATAGGAGCAGCAATCGGACAGGATTATGTTGATTCATTGCTTAAAGCTCTTGAACATTAATGTGATTTTAAAATAAATATGATAAAAACTGCCGGAATAATCCGGCAGTTTTATTTTTAGTATAGGCTATTATCAATAATAAAATCTCTTATTTTAATAGCAGCAGGGGATAAATACTTGTCATCTGTCCAGCACAGATAAATTTCTCTAACTAAGGGGAGGTTGCAAATTTTTACTGTATTCACATGTTTGTGCATGGATGGTATTTCAGGAACTATGGAAATGCCCAAATTAAGGGAGACAAATGAAATAACTGCATTGCATTCTTCTGCCTCAAAAGCTATTTTCGGCGTAAAATTCGATTTAGCAAATATATCGTCAACAGTTGTCCTTAGAGAACTGCTTCTGCTTAAAGCCACGAACGGTTCGTCGGTTAAATCAGAAACCTCAATGCATTTTCTTTGACAAAGAGGATGATTTTTCGGAACTATAAGGTAAAGCGGCTGTTTAAAAATTTGAACACAATTATAACTTTTATCAGGTTTTGGACAAAATGCTAATTGAATTTTATTTGACTTTAAATCCTTTAAAAGCTGTTCGCTTAAGTTTTGCACAAATGAAAACTTAATTGATTTATTTGAATCGTTTTCATAAAACTTTTTAATCATTTCTGGAATAAATTTTGAGCTTATGCTATAAATATAACCAAGAGAAACTTCACCCATTGATGAGTCAGCAAGGGTTTTAAGCATACTTGTGCCTTCGTCCAATATATCTAATGATTTTTCTGCATATTTAAGAAATTGTTCACCCGGATAGCTTAATTTTACACTTTTCCCATGTCTTTCAAATAATTTTGTGTTTAATTCCTTTTCTAACTGGGCTATGGAATAACTTAAGCTTGGTTGGGCAATAAGAAGAATTTCAGCAGCCTTTGTATAATGCTGAACTTTGGCTAAAACGCGGAAATATTGCAATTGCTGTAGTGTCATTACAACCTCCTAAGTTAAACTCATAAAGAGCAGATTAAGCTGTATATGAAAAGTAAATGAATGTTTCAATAATTATCGCTTGAATCATTATACCAGATTATCGATAGAAAGTCTCTATAAATTTTTAAAAGACTTATTGCTATATTTTGCTGTATTTTGATATAAGCTGCAATTCACGCCCTACTTGCCTGACACTATTCATAAACAAATATCTTATATTGAATATTTTGAAATTATATAATATAATCTTAGTACAACGTTTGCAACATTATAACTCCAAATTCTAGAAAGCGGGCTTGCTATGGAAGTTCTGAACAAATACAAGTATATGAGTTTTATACTTCTTCAAAGTATCATTTACGGATTCGGTAATCCACTTACTAAAATTGCTTTTGAAAGCATTACTCCTTTTTGGAGTCTTTCAGTGCGGTTTACAATTGCCTTTGCTGTTTTTATGCTGTTTTTCGGTAAAGGTATTGTCGAATCTTTAAAGGGAGTATCACCGAAGGTTTATTTGCCTGCAAGCTTTTGTATGGCTTTAGCTTATATTTCATGCAATCTTGCCTTGAACTGGACTTCCGCAACTAATGTTGGATTTCTTATGAGTTTACCTGTAATATTTGCCCCTATACTTGCACTAATGGTATATAAAACAAAATATAAACTGATACATATTCCTGTACAAATAGCAGTGGTTGTAGGATTGTACCTTCTTTGCTACGATGGAAGCAAACTTATGGTTGGCAAAGGTGAAATAACTGCTCTTATAACAGCCTTTTCCATATCAGGGGCCTTGGTATTTGGAGAAGAATCTTTAAAAAAGCTGGATGCAGCGGCGGTTTCTGCAGCACAGGCAGGGATTACAGCCTTAATAAGCTTGCCGTGTGCCTTAATATTTGAAAGTACAAAAGTTTTAAGTCAGGTAACATTGCCGGCATGGGCAGTGGTTTTATATCTTGCAATATTTTGCACATGTATGGCCTATATGCTTCAAAATACTGCCTTAAAGCATATATCTGCAGCAGCTGTATCAATGCTTCAATGCACGCAGCCTATTTTAACCGCAATAATTTCATATTTTTTGCTCAAAGAAAAATTAAGCACAGAAGGATTTATAGGCGCAGCAATAATAATCATTTGCATAATAACAGAAAATATTATTTCTTCAAAAGAAGAGCCGCTTCCACAAAATATTATTTAATAAATTAGGAATGTTTTCTTATAAAACTTATATAACATAATTAGGGGGGATATTTATGTTTATAAGAAAAAAGTATTTCTATATATTAATAGCGCTTATAATTGCTTTAATGGCACTTTTTATTATTTATTCTATCAATGACAAAGATAGTCAAAATAATGATAATGATGAGGTAATAAAGCTGGTTGAAGAATTCGGATCTACCTTAAAAAACGTGTCGCTTTTAGCACCAAGGGATTTAGTTATCCAAGCTATTGAAGAAAATTATACTCCATACATAACGAATGGACTTTTGCAGAATTGGATTAATCATCCCAGGAGGGCTCCCGGAAGAACTACTTCCAGCCCCTGGCCTGATAGAATTGAAATAACTGATGTTAACAGAGTATCGGAAGATGAATATTTTGTAAGAGGCAGAGTAGCTGAAATAACAAGCGATGATTCCCAAGGACCTGCAGCCTACAGACCTATCGAGTTTACTGTAATAAGGACAGGAAGTAAGTGGCTGATTGATAAAATTACACTATATAATTATGAGTAAGTGCAGATAGACAAAGTTTCAGATAAAAGTATGTTGGATTACAACATGCTTTTTTTTATAGATAAAATTTGGTATAATGAATTATAAATATTTAAGTATTGATAAATGTGAAAGGTTAGTGTTATTCCGATGCCGGATGTATGTTTGTCAAAACAAATTTAATCAGGAGCTTAATGTATGGATAAAGTTACATTGTGGACCAGACAGGATAAAAGAAGTCTTGATGATTTAAAAAAGAAGGGGGTAATAAGAATCACCAGGGAACATTTAGAGGAAAAGTTTGACCTAATAGCAGACCATATAATTTATTTATATAAATGGTTTGTAAATGAAGGACAAAAAAGAGTCCCAATACCAAAGGGTGTTGAATTTCCAATATGGTGTTCCATAAGTGAGGAATATATGCTAAGACCTACCATAAATGAAGTTGTGTATGTTTTGGAGGTTGATAAGTCAGAAATTATATATTTTGACGGCATGAAGTGGGATTATGTATTAAATCATCACTATGTTCCCTTGAATGAACAGGATGCTGAAGATTACATTAGAGACATAGAAAGCAAAGGCTTTAAAAATTCGTATTCATTTATTGATGAAAAGACAGCCCATTTTTACCCTCATGAAAGAAAAAGAGTGATGGATAGCTGGGCTAGAGTCTTTGATATTGACAAGTGGGATATTTTCAGAATTCAAGCAAATATTTGGGAAATCCGTCCTGAAATGATAAAGGATATATTAAGCGTGCAATAATGACAAGGTGGCTGGGAACCGGGTATAATTATAATTTATTTTTAATGAAATAAAATAATTATTATGGTAAACTATAATAAAATATAAATTAATTTTTAGGAGGAAATTATGAAATTTTTGTGGACTACAATACTTGTAAATAATATGGATGAATCATTGAAATTTTACGAAGAAATAACAGATCTTAAACTGGTTAACAGGTTTCAGGCAGGTCCGGGAATGGAAATATCATTTTTAGGTGAAGGTGAAACTAAAATTGAGCTTATTTGTAATGAAAATTTAAAAAAGTTAGATGCGGGCAACCGTGTAACATTGGGTTTTAAGGTTGATTCACTTGATGATATGGTTAACATTGTTAATGATAAAGGCATAAATATAATAACAGGTCCTGTTCAGCCAAATCCGACAATAAAGTATTTCATAATACAGGACCCCAATGGTGTTAAAATCCAATTTGCTGAACAAATGTAAGACAGTGGGTAAGACAGTGGCGACCTACACTGATTGTACCGCTTAAGAACCGTCACATTCGTACAGGAGAATTTATATGAAATACAAATGTTTAGTATTGGACCATGATGATACAGTTGTTAAAAGCACGCCTGATATCCACTATCCTTCCTTTGTGGAGGCCTTGAAATTTTTAAGACCTGAAAGAAGTATATTAACTTATGAAGAATTTGTTCAATATTGCTTTGAACCGGGTTTTTCTGAACTTTGCAGGGATATAATGAAATTTACCGATGAAGAGCAGGAATATCAATATAAGGTTTGGAAAAATTATGTCAGCCATAATATTCCGGATTTTTATAGGGGTTTTCCCCAACTTATAAAAGATTACAAAGAATCAGGCGGTATAATATGTGTTGTATCTCATTCGGAAAGTGCTCAAATAATCAGAGATTATACTTTGAACTGCGGTTTGGAGCCGGATTTAATTTTTGGATGGGAGTTGGAAGAAGGCAAAAGGAAACCAAATGCTTACCCAATAATAGAAATCATGAATAGGTTTAACTTAAATAGCAATGAAGTTTTGGTTTTGGATGATTTAAAACCGGGACTTGACATGGCAAGAAGCTGTGATGTTGATTTTGCGGCAGCCGGATGGTCTCATTCTGTTCCTGAAATAGAATCTTATATGAAAATTAACTCGGATTATTATTTCTCAACGGTTGATGAATTTGAAAAATTCTTGTGGGGGTATTAGAATTTTGTTATCCAGAACATAGACTTCATTACATAAATAAACAAATAAGGAGGTAAATATGGCGAAATTTGAAAAGAAAATTATCGGTGATTTTAATTATGTGATAAAAAAATTAGAGCAAGAAATAATTGACAGTGCAGTATCAATGAATTTAGTTGATGAAAGCAACTACAATGTGGGTAATATGAACATAGCAGTACGTGTATATGATAAGTATTTTATGCGTAATGGAAACAGAGCAAGTTTAAGTCTAACAGTAGTGGGTCATGACAATGAAATTTTTATTTCAGCCATTGGAGCAGGTGGGGGACAAGGAATATTTTTTAACTTCAGCCTTGGAGCGGAAGACGATATGGTGTATATTGTAAAATCTTGTATTGAAAACATAAAATAGTGATGCTGCAATTTTTATTGATAGGGAAAACATTATTTGATATACTAATTAATGTAATAGTTTATATTTAGTTGTACAAAGGAAAGGTGGAAATAAGATTATGTCTCAAATTCAACATGAAAAAAGCATGTCAATAAATGAATTTAATAAAATTGATTTTGAAGATGGAATTGTTTATGAATTGATCGATGGCATAGTTTGTATGTCAAAACCTAATATTGAACATCAAAGGATTTCCGGTAAAATCATTAGGAAATTTGGTGAATATTTTGATAACAGAAAATGCGAACCATTACAAGAAATTGAAATAAAACTGAAAGAGGATATTCTTGTTCCGGATATTTCAGTAATATGTGACGAGTCTAGTTTAACTGAACAAAGATTTAATGGTGCTCCAACAATTGTTGTAGAAATATTAAGCCCATCAACAGCTCATAAGGATTTGTTTACAAAGCTTTATAAATATGACATATCCGGGGTAGATGAGTATTGGATAATTTCTCCTAAAGGAAAAACTTTAACAATGCATAACTTTAGAAATAGAAATGTTTCAGTTTATGATGAAACAGAAACAGCAATGTCTGAAACATTTGAGGGATTAGAATTAAAGTTATCTGAAATATTTTAATCATAAAAGCAATTATGGGACAGGATTCTTATTTTGAAAGGCAGGTAAATATGTCAAAAGAAAAACTTTTATTATCGAATCTTAGCACTATTGAAGCAGAAATAATTATGGCGAAGTTAAAATCATACGAAATACCTGTACTAAAGAAATCAAAAGGCAGCGGTGAAATAATGGAAATATACACCGGCATAAATTTATACGGAACAGATCTCTATGTTCCTTCAGATATGTTCGAGCTGGCAGTGGAACTGTTAGAATCGGAGGATGAACAAGAATAATAAAATGTTAGGAAAGGTATGGAGATAGAATGAAAAAAACAGGTTTATTGATTCTGGTTATTGTTTTCCTTTGCATATTGCAGATATATTTAGTTAAAAAGAAAAGCAGGTGGGTAGGTCTCATCTTGCCTTTAATAACATTTACATCTTCATTATTTTTGCTGCTTATTTCTCCTGGTTTAGAATTATCAAAATTAACTGTAGTCATTACCTTTATATTGATTAATATTCCAACAGCGCTATATATATTTATATTTTTTGCATTTGCTGATAAGAAGAAAAAAGGGGAAGCTCATAAAACCAATAATGAGTTGAAAGAATAAGAATTATGGAGAAGGAAATGGAAAAAGGATACATTCACATATATACGGGAAACGGTAAAGGTAAAACGACAGCTGCCTTTGGACTTGCAATCAGAGCAGCCCTGTCCGGCAAAAGAGTTTTTATCGGACAATTTGTAAAAGACATGAAGTATAATGAAACAAAGATTGAAAATTATCTTCATAATATTGAAATAAAACAATTGGGAAGAGGATGCTTCATATATGAAGACCCTGAAGATGCGGACAAGGAAATTGCCAAAAAAGGTTTGGATGAATGCAGTGCCCTTTTATCAAGCGGTGAATATGACTTAGTTATATTGGACGAAATAAATATTGCGCTTTATTATAAGCTGTTTGAAGTATCTGACGTGATTAATGCAATAAAAAATAAGGCAGATAAAACAGAGCTTGTGCTTACAGGCAGGTATGCACCTGAAGAATTGATAGATATGGCTGATTTGGTGACTGAAATGGTTGAAATAAAGCATTATTACAGCCAGGGAGTTCTATCGAGAGAGGGTATAGATTGCTAAAGGATACCAAAAATTGTCTTTTGACCAGGGTTTAAGAGAGGAAATAAAATGAAAAAATTCAATACCATAATATTTGATATGGATGGCACCTTGTTAAACACTATTGATGATATTGCAGATAGCGTAAACTATATATTGAAGAAATATGGCTATCCCCAAAGAACTTATGATGAGATAATAAGCTCTGTCGGCAATGGCTCGGAAAGGCTGATGGAACTTTCGCTGCCGGAAGGTCTTAAGACTCCTGATTTTAACAGATACCTGGAAGAATATAAAAAATATTATTTGGAGCATAACAATATTAAAACATTACCCTATGAAGGTATAATAGAATTGTTAAAGGAATTAACCAAAAAAAATTACAAGCTTGCAATAGTATCTAATAAAAATGATGATAACATTAAAAGCTTAAACAAAATATATTTTGGTGATTATATAAAGACAGCAATTGGACAAGCGGAGGATGTTAAAAGAAAACCCGCACCGGACATGGTCTATAATGCACTTAAAGAATTAAATTCAGATATTGATGGTGCTGTTTACATTGGTGATTCCGAGGTGGACATTTATACTGCCAGAAATGCAAACATGCCCTGTGTTTCCGTGTGCTGGGGATTTAGAGACAAGCAGTTTTTAAAGGAACAAGGAGCCGAATATTTAATCGACCAACCATTCGACCTGCTTGAACTTTAATTTTTGGGGACGGTTCTTTTCGTTCTTCGGTTCTTTGGGGACGGTTCTTATTTTTGGGGACGGTTCTTTTTTTGATATCCACAAAACTATTCCTTTAATTTTTTATTTAAATCAGTAACTGTCGTAATTGACAAATTACATTGCAAAGCAATTTCTTTTAGAGTAAATGCATTTAGCTTTATTAATTCTTCAGCTAATTCTTCCTTTTGATGTTGGTTGATCTGTCTAACATTTGTAAACTGATATTTATTAATAAATTCTTTCGTCACATTATTAATTATAGAATTTTTCTTTTCATCTTCCTCTTCTTTTGTGTCAGCATATACAATATTATCATCTAAATTGTGAAAATCTATAAATTTCTCAGCAGAGCCAAACAATTGCAATATTTTAACAAGATATAAGTTATTTATTATGTCTGATTTTTGTTTAACATAATCATCGGCACTGCTCCACCTATAGCCTAACATACTATTTGTAATTCCAGCCTTTACAGGATTGTTGTGAATATATCTCAATACTCCAAAAAAATATTTCTCATCCTCTACCGCTTCACTTCTAAATCTATCTTGAAAAACATGTCCATATCTGTCTTCTGCTTTATTGTAATACATTGCATACTTTATATTTAATTTCTTCATAAATTTTGTAAGCTCACTGTTGCCGGCTTTTATCAATAAATGCAAATGGTTGTTCATGATACAATATGAAATAATCTTGAAATCTACCTCTTCACTTATTTCATTTATTATATTTAGTAATTTGGACTTGTATATTCCTTTTATGAATATTTTTTCTTTATTTATTCCCCTTATCATCACATGATAAATATTAGTTTTGCTATATACCCTGGGCTGTCTCGGCATATTACCACCTCCCGGTTATACTTCATTAACATTGTACCAAGACATCTAATAAAAATCAATATTCATTTATAATTATAGGCATAAACATTGGGATTTATTTTGCAATAAAAGTAATATATTTGTCACATGATTCTAAAATTTTGATTTTGGATGAAGCAACAAGCAGTTTGGAAGCGACTTAGAAAAAATCTGTGACTATATAACATTTATTCACAATGGGAAAATATTATTTTCAGAAGCTAAGGACGACTTGTTGGATAAGTACGGAATTTTAAAAAGAATTTTAAATATGGATTGTGATAAGTGGACGAGGGAGTTATCATTATTAGTGTAAAGTTGAGAACAAAAAGAACCGTCCCTTGAAAAAGTGTAAAGTTGAGAACAAAAAGAACCGTCCCTGAAAACTGAAAATGTTGGGAACGATTTGCAGATAAATTACGTCTAATCAATATAAAGGTTTAGA
>CAZTXR010000050.1:0-10220 GCA_964617605.1 uncultured Clostridia bacterium
CTGTTATTAACCAAATGTTCAGATACGATTCTTTTAGCCTTTTCAGTATCAACATGAATGTATGTTACTTTTTCTTTGTCAGGTGCATATATTTCTACAATTGGTTCTAATGTACACATTCCTATACAGCCGGTCTGAACAACAGAAACATTACTTAAATTTCTTTTTGCTACTTCTTCAACAAATGCAGAAAGAACCGGTCTTGCTCCGGCAGCTATCCCACAGGTTGCCATTCCCACCACCACGCGAATGTCTTTACCTGTATTTCTCATTTCTACATTTTTTATAGATTCATCCCTTAACTTCTTTAATTCTTCCAAAGATTTCATATTAACCCCCTAATCCCTATATTTTAGCAATATCTCAGGTATTTTTTTCGGTTCCAATTTTCCGTAGACATCCTGATCAATCATAATAACAGGTGCGAGACCGCAGCAACCTAAACAACGAGTAGCCTCTAATGTAAATAAATTATCAGGCGTAGTCTGTCCTACCTTAATATTCAATTCCTTTGATAATTTATCCATGATGAGCTGAGAACCTTTTACATAGCATGCCGTGCCTAAACAAACACCTATCTTGTGTTTTCCCTTTGGCTCAATGGCAAATTGTGTATAAAAAGTTGTAACGCCATATACCTCTGCCAATGGAACATCTAACTCAGAAGAAATGAACTTTTGAACTTCTATGGGCAAATATCCGAAAATTTCCTGAGCCTCGTGCAACGTTTGCATCAAGGAACCCTGAACACCTCTTATTGAATCAATGTACTCCTTAAGTTCAATAAAATGCTTTTCATTTGCCTTCACATCCAGTACCTTATTCAAAATAATAACCTCCTTAGGTCTTTTAATATTTGGAATCATTATATAATTATGACAATAAAATGTCAATCTGTAGATAGAACATTAATGAAAACGTATGCTGAAATGGACAAATCCTTTCTTTTATTAATATAAATACCAGCATTATTCTACTATTCTTACTATATTTCACATATTATTAGCTACATAACCCACATATTTATATCCATCTGTATAAAGTTATCCTTCAAATTATGCCCCTGATTATTATATTCCGCCAATTATAAAATAGAAGATTAAGATTATAAATAATCTTAATCTTCTATTTTTAACAGATCCAATATTCTGTTTAAGTCTTCGCTGCTGTGATACTCTATTTCAATTTTTCCTTTATTCTTATTGCTTTTAATATTTACTTTTGATGAAAATTTGTCTGTGAGCATTTCTTCCAAATATGCAATATATTTGTCTTTTTCGGGTTTAATGTTACGGCGGGGTTTCTTTGAAGCCTTCACAAGTTTTTCTACATCTCTTACACTTAAATTGTCTTTGATTATAGTGTCAGCTATGGATTTTTGCTTTTCTTTTTCCAAACTTAAAATAGCCCTGCCATGACCTGCAGTCAATAAATTTCCTACAATTTTTTCTTTTACATATTCATCCAAATTGCTGAGCCTTAAAATATTTGTTACATAAACCCTTGATTTCCCGACAATATTTGATACTTGTTCCTGAGTTATACCGTACCTGTCCATAATGAATTCGTATGCATTTGCTTCATCTATAGGGTTTAAATCTTCCCTTTGAATATTTTCAATTAATGCTATTTCGGAAGCATTTCTATGTTCAATATCTCTTACTATGCAGGGCATTGTTTTAATGTTGGCATTTTTGCAGGCCCTCCATCTTCTTTCTCCTGCAATAATAGTGTAGAAATCTCCCTCTTTCCTTACAATTATAGGTTGGATAACACCATACTTTTTTATGGATTCCGTAAGTTCATCCAACTTATCCTGCTCAAAAACCTTGCGGGGCTGATTTGGATTTGGGCTAATCAGATCAATATCAATTTCCTGTATTTTTTCATAATCTTCTTTTTCAAGAGTTTCCGGTATCAATGCGGATAAACCCTTCCCTAATGCTTTTCTCTTAACAGCCATTTCTTCTCCTTAATTGCTTTTGATTAGTTCTTCAGACAGCTTTATGTATGCAATGCTTCCCTTAGATTTTTCATCATATACCATTATAGGTTGTCCGAAGCTTGGAGCTTCAGCAAGTCGTACACTTCTTGGTATTACCGTCCTATATACCTTATCTTTAAAATACTTTTTTACTTCTTCAACAACTTGTATGGAAAGATTTGTTCTTCCGTCAAACATATTCAATAGAACTCCTTCTATTTCCAACTTAGGATTTAGGTTTTTCCTGACAAGCTTCACTGTGTCAATAAGCTGACCTACCCCTTCCAAAGAGTAATACTCGCATTGTATAGGTATCAGCACGGAAGAGGATGCAGTAAGTGCATTCAATGACAATAATCCTAATGAAGGAGGGCAATCTATTATAATAAAATCATATTTATTTTCAATTAGATTGATTTTTTCTTTTAATGTTTTTTCTCTGTATTTCGTATTTGTAAGCTCAATTTCAGCTCCTGCCAACTGAATATTTGCAGGAATTAACTCTAAGTTTTCTATTTCTGTTTTCAGTATTATTTTATTGATATCGTAATCTTCAATTAATACATCATAAATTGTATACTCCAACTGATTTTTGTCAATACCAAAGCCGCTTGTAGAATTGCCTTGAGGGTCAATATCAATGCTAAGTACCTTACTTCCTTTCAATGACAATGCTGCACACAAATTAACATTTGTTGTTGTTTTTCCAACTCCGCCCTTTTGATTGAAAATACTTATCACTTTGCCCATATGGTCACCTTCTACATGCTTTTTTTAGGAATTTTCACCTTTATTTCAATGTATTCATCCGATTCATTTTGTTCAAATTTAGCATCTATACCTGTTTTAACTATTTCATTGTAAGCATTTTTTATAGTGTTTATATATATCTTATAATTTATAAAGTTTCTTATATAGCGCCTGTCCTTTTTTTTCTTATGATTTAAATCTTCAGCAATTGAGTTGACTAATTTTTCTGTTTCGCTTACATTTAAATCCTTTTTAATTATTTTATCAATAATATCATGAAGAATTTCTTCATCGCTAATTTTTAACAAGGCTCTGCCGTGACGTTCCGTTAACTTTCCTTCCCTTAATCTTTCTTTAATTGATTCAGGAAGTTTAAGTACTCTTATTTTATTGGCAACAGCTGATTGTGATTTGCCTAACTTCTGTGCTAATTGGGTTTGGCTTATACCAAATTCACTTATAAGCCTCTCAAATGCCATAGCTTCTTCTATGAAATCCAAATCCTCACGCTGTAAATTTTCAATCAGTGACATTGCTTGGGAATCCTCTTCCTTAGCTTCTATAATTACAGCAGGAATTGTTTCCATTTCAAGCATCTTTACAGCTTTATACCGCCTTTCCCCCGCTACGATTTCATAAATATCATCATATATCTTTCTAACCGTAATAGGCTGAATAATGCCATAATTTTTTATGGACTCGCTTAATTCTTCCAATGCCTTCTCATCAAAAACTTTTCTTGGCTGATTTTTGTTGGCAATTATTTTATTAACATCAATATGAACAATATTGCTTATCAAGAAAATTTCCCCCCTTATATTAATGGTTCTTTAGTAGGTTTCCCTGCCTTTCTCGGATACCTCTTATCTGTTGCTTTCACCTTCTCTATTATAACAATTTTTCTGATAATATCAGTACCCGGAATTGATATTTCTTTAATTTCTTTTAATTTTCCGCCTAATTTTTCAATTGCATTGTCGGAATTTGTGATTTCCTGGGAAATAATGTTGCTTTTATATGCTGCAAAATATCCTCCCATTTTAACAAAGGGTATGCAATATTCACATAATACATTAAGAGGGGCTACAGCTCTTGAAACACATATGTCATAGTTCTCCCTGTGCTCCTTATTTTGACCGAAATCCTCTGCTCTGCCATGAATAAACTTTACATCTGTTAAATTTAATACATTAGCTGCTTCTTGTAAAAAATCAATTCTTTTTTTTAAACTGTCCAACAGTGTAAGTTTATAATTATTATTCATGATTTTGAGAGGCAGACCGGGGAAACCTCCACCGGTACCAACATCAATTATCTTTTTATTTTCATTAATGTTGTCTTTGTTTAACAAGAGTACACTGTCTATAAAATGCTTTAAATATATTTCTTCATCATCTTCTATAGATGTAATATTTATTTTTTGATTCCATTGCTTTAACAAATCCCTGTATAAAATAAACCTTTTATCAATATCTTCACTATAGGGTAAATTAAGCTTATTGAAACCCTCTTCCATTGTTTTTATCAAGGCCAACTCCTTATTATTTTTGATTGTTTGACATTAAGTATATTAATAGTACATTTATATCTGCAGGTGAAACCCCTGAAATTCTTGAGGCCTGGCCAATTGAGTCCGGTCTTATTTTGCTTAATTTCTGCTTAGCTTCTATTCTTAAGCTGCTGACATCCTCATAGTTTATATTTAAGGGTATTCTTTTATTTTCAAGCTTTTTAAACTGTTCAACCTGATTTATTTGCTTTTGTATATAACCTTCATATTTTATTACTGTTTCAACGTAATCCTTTGTTTCCTTTTTAAGGGCCGGTCTCTCTTCATCCAAAAATATTGTATTGTCATAGTTTAGCTCTGTTCTTTTCATTAAATCATATAGGTTTGTGGGAATTTTTAAAGAAGCACTTCCCATACCCTCCAAAGTTTTATTTATTTCTGCCCTTGGAGTTATTTGAATACTTCTTAATCTGTCTATTTCCTTTTCTATCCTTTGCTTCTTATCCCTGAACCTTTTGTATCTTTCTTCTGTAACTAAGCCTACTTCATATCCTTTTTCCGTGAGTCTTTCGTCTGCATTGTCCTGCCTTAATAAAAGTCTGTATTCTGCTCTTGATGTCATCATTCTGTAAGGCTCGTTTGTACCCTTGGTAACTAAATCGTCAATCAATACACCGATATATGCTTCTGATCGGTCTAAAACGAAGGGCTCCTTATTATTTAAATTTAAGAATGCATTTATTGCCGCCATCAAGCCTTGTGCCGCAGCTTCTTCATAACCAGAGCTCCCGTTTACCTGTCCGGCGAAAAATAAGTTTTTAATATTTATCATTTCAAGACTTCTCTTAAGCTGTGTAGGGTCAATACAATCATATTCAATAGCGTATGCCGGTCTCATGATTTCTGCATTTTCTAATCCAATCATGGATCTGTACATTTGAATTTGAACCTCATAGGGTAGCGAGGTCGACATACCCTGAATATACATTTCCTTTGTATCAAGTCCTTCAGGCTCCACAAAAAGCTGATGTCTTTCCTTATCTGAAAATTTGACAACCTTATCCTCTAATGAAGGGCAATATCTGGGTCCCACACTTTTTATCACACCGCCGTACAAGGGTGATCTGTCTAAATTATGCCTGATCAACTCATGAGTTTCATTTGTAGTGTAGGTAATATAGCAAGGTACCTGCTCTATATTTATTTCATCATTCATAAATGAAAATGGTATTATTTCATCATCGCCTGTCTGCTCAGCCATCTTTTCATAGTTTATGGAATCTCTGTGAATTCTAGCCGGAGTCCCCGTTTTAAATTTTCTAAGCTCTATACCTAAATCCATCAATGATTCCGATAACTCATTGGCGGGAGCTAAACCGTCAGGACCTGAAGAATAATTTAATTCACCTATATATATTCTTCCTTTTAAATATGTGCCCGTAGTAACTATTACAGCCCTTGCCCTGTAGTATGCTCCTAACTTTGTATATACATTGAAGCTTCCATCTTCATTTAATGTTAACTTTGTAGCCTCAGTTTGAATTACTCTTAAATTCCTCTGGTTTTCTATAACCTTTTTCATTTCAGTATGATATTTCTTTTTGTCAGCTTGAGCCCTTAATGAATGTACTGCCGGCCCCTTTGAGCGATTCAACATCTTACATTGTATCATGGTTTTATCTATATTTAAACCCATTTCTCCGCCGAGAGCATCTATTTCCCTAACCAAGTGACCCTTTGCGGTACCTCCTATATTGGGATTGCATGGCATCATGGCTATTGAGTCAAGGCTTAGGGTCAGCATAATTGTTTTTAAGCCGAGTCTTGCAGCAGCCAAGGATGCTTCACACCCTGCATGGCCTGCACCTATTACAGCTAGATCAATACTCTCTTCAAGAAATTCTTTTACTCTTTCTTCCATCCTTATTCCTACTACCCTTCCTGGTACGGGGACATTCCTTTAACACTTTTCCGCATATACTTGCATTGCGTTAAAGGTCTGTCCCCCCTCCTATTTACCTATGCAAAATTCATTAAATATTTTGTCAACTAAATCGTCGCTCACTGATTTTCCTACAATCAAACCTAATTGCTCCATTGCTTCCTTTAAGTCTATTTCGATAAAATCAATAGTCATATTATTCTTTATTGATCTCAATACTTCTTCAATGCTTGCTTTTGCTTTTATCAGTAAGTTTTTATGTCTTACATTATTAATAATAAGTTCATCGCTTACATTTAAATGACCTTCAAAAAACATTTTGTTTATTTTGTCAATAATATCATCCAATCCTTGATTTTGCAAAATGGATATATTGATGATTTCATTTTCAATATCCTTATAATCAGCCAAATTTAGTTTGTTTTCCAAATCAGTTTTATTTCTTATATATATGGACTTTTTATTTTGTATATAATTCAATATTTTCTTATCTTCCTTTTCAAGCTCTTTGGAAGAATCAAAAACCATAATTACCAAATCAGCATCACTGATTTTTTCCAATGCTTTTTCGACACCGATTTTTTCTACCGTATCATCTGTTTCTCTTATACCTGCAGTATCAATAATTCTTAAAGGAACTCCTTTAATATTTACATACTCTTCTATGGTATCTCTTGTTGTACCCGGAATTTCAGTAACAATTGCACGATTTTCATTTAACAAAAAATTCATTAAGGATGATTTTCCCACATTGGGTTTTCCAAGTATTACTGTTTTAATACCTTCCTTGAATATTTTTCCTGTATCTGCTGTTTTTATGAGTTTATTTAATTCTTCTGTCAAATTATCACAAAGAATTTTAACCTTTTCTATGGTTATTTCATCCTCATCATATTCGGGAAAATCAATGTTAACCTCTATATTTGCCAAGAGCTCCATTATTTCATCAATAACCGCATTTATTTGTTTTGATAGTCTGCCCTCCAAATGTTTGACAGAAATTTCATGGCTTGAGTCTGTTTTGGAGTTTATAATATCAATTACAGCTTCAGCTTGAGTTAAATCAATTCTTCCGTTTAAAAATGCTCTCTTTGTAAATTCCCCTTTTTCAGCAGTTCTGCAACCATAGCTTAATACAGTATCTAATATCTTTTTCGCGGAGATAATTCCGCCATGACAATTAATTTCAATTATATCTTCCTTCGTATATGTGTTTGGTGACTTCATATATGATATCAACACTTCGTCTATTATTTTATCTTGCTTATCCACAATATAACCGTAATGAAGATATCTTGGTTTTAAATTCACATTTTTTTGTTTATTTTTATCTATGAAAATTTTATCTGCAATTTTTAATGCATCAGCTCCGCTTAATCTTATTATATTAATACCTGCATTACCCGGAAATGTTGCAATTGCCGCAATAGTATCGATAAACATCAAATCACCGTTTCTTTCTGATATTTCAAAAATAACCCTTTCTTCAGGGTTAAGTGGTATGGGGACAAGCCACAGGCAATGGGAATGTCCCCTTTTTGTTATTTTAAATCTATAACTACTTTTCTGTAAGGTTCATCCCCTTCAGAATAAGTTATAATGTCCTTTTCATCCTGCAAAGTAGAATGAATTATTCTTCTTTCATAAGGATTCATAGGCTCAAGTCTCACTTTGTGTTTGTAATATCTGCACTTGTCTGCCATTTTAAGAGCTAATCTTTTTAAAGTATCTTCTCTCTTTACTCTGTAATCTTCAACATTGAAAATTACTCTTACATAATTTTGTCTTCCCTTATTTACCATTAAGTTTAGGAGAAACTGAATTTCATCTAAATTTTTCCCTCTTTTGCCTATAATTATTCCCTTGTCATCTTCTCCGATTTTGGTTATGTCCAATTTTAGTATATTATCAGAATAATTAACTTCATAATCTGCTTCTATGTTCATTTTTTTAAGCAAAATCTTTAAAAACTTATTTGCCCTCTCTTCCGGGCCCTTGGTTATTGTAACCTTTACCTTTGCGTCCTTGCTTCCTAAGCCGAAAAAACCTTTTGAAGGTTCCTTTATTACTTCAATTTCAACCTCATTGTTTTCAGCTTTAAGTTCCTCTAATGCTGCAGCTATTGCTTCTTCTACAGTAGATCTTTCAATAGTTACATCTTTCATCTATTTTAATTCCTCCTTCGGATTTTTGGACGAATTTAAAACAATATATTGTTGTGCTAACTGGAAAATGTTTGATATAACCCAGTATAATCCTAAACCTGCAGGAAACTGAATACCAAATATAAATATCATTATGGGCATCATCATATTCATTGATTTTTGTGTTGATGCTTGTTGCTCATTTACAGATGGCTGAGCTGTCATCTTTGTTGTCAAATATGTGGTTAATGCTGATATAGTAGCAAATATGGGAACTGCAGATCCAATAAAGGGGAATGATATTCCACCCATTGACATACCGTTAACCATGATCTCATTAGCATTTAATATTTGTTTTATACCATTTAAATGCATACTTAAACTTATACCCAATTCTTTCATTAATACATCAGATAATATATTCCAATTGTTATCTTTTAAAAACCATATTGCATTCTCTTTAAAACCTAAATCATTAATCCATAGGAAGGATCTGTTTATTGTATCAAAAAATACTTGGTCTTGAAAAACATATTTAACCGGCTGCTGTATAACATAAAAAAATGCAATTAATATTGGGAATTGAATTAAAAGAGGCAGACATCCCGAAAATGGGCTGTAATTCCCTTCTTTATACAATTCCATTT
Organism: uncultured Clostridia bacterium; assembly: GCA_964617605.1. Taxonomy (GTDB): domain Bacteria; phylum Bacillota; class Clostridia; order Tissierellales; family Sedimentibacteraceae; genus Sedimentibacter. The sequence continues at coordinate 8,978 of CAZTXR010000050.1, forward strand.
GTTTTCTTTGTAAGGTTTGGGGATCTTTTCCGTACTTTTCCTGTAATTCTTGAATTTTCGGATTCATTTCCTGCATTTTTTTCATAGATTTAGTTTGCTTTAATGTTAATGGCAATACTATTAATTTGAATAATATTGTGGAAATTATAATTGATATGGCATAAGCAGATAAGTATTTGGAATCTGCTACAGAAACCATATCATAAATTAATTTAACAAGTTTACCCATAGGTATTGCTAAAAAATCTAAATTCATTTATATCCTCCTATTTCAAAGGATCATATCCACCAGGGTTAAACGGATGACATCTTAATATCCTACGTATACCTAAGTATGAGCCCTTAAAGAAACCGTATTTTTGTAGTGCTTCAACAAAATATTGCGAGCATGTGGGATAAAATCTGCAATGTCTTACTGCAGATCTTGCAGAAAATTTCTGATAAATTCGTATAATAAAAATTAATAGCTTACTTATTTGAATCACCCTTAAATAGCTTTTTTCTTTTTATCAGTTTATTGAATGATTTCAGTAAAGTATTGTAATCAGATTCAACAGCATTTACTCTGGCCATAAATACAATATCATATCCTTCTTTTAAATTATACTCATTTATTCTTACTATTTCTTTTAATCTTCTTCTGATTATATTTCTTTGAACTGCTTTTTTTATTTTCTTAGCAGCTGTAAATCCAAATCTGTTATAGTTATAATCGTTTTTTTTAATAAATAATACAAGATTATAATCTGAAATTGAATTATTGCTGTTATATACAGATTTATATTCACTGTTTTTTTTTATTATTATCATTTTATTTCCTTACTAACATGGAATAAAAGGCCACATACGCGGCCTTATGCTGACAATTTCTTTCTACCCTTTGCTCTTCTTCTCTTTAACACATTTCTTCCGGATTTTGTGCTCATTCTTTTAAGAAATCCATGTTCACTGCTTCTTTGTTTTCTTTTCGGCTGATAAGTTCTTTTCATCGAAAACACCTCCTTGTACCAGATATATATATAAATATTTAAATTTTCATATTTTTAAATTATAATATTATTAAATATTTATGTCAACACTGAAAATTTTTACATGTTAATTTAACCAATTGCAATAAACTAATATAGTTTTCAATGCCATCATGAGCATAAGACAAAAATCTTACTATATTTTATTGAAATTATACTATTAACTATTGTAATATACTATATTTTTAATCATATTGCAATTATTTTTTAAAATA
>CAZTXR010000051.1:0-10215 GCA_964617605.1 uncultured Clostridia bacterium
ATAATTATATAACTAATTTGTATTATTACAATGTTAAATTATCTTAACATTTATATATACAATAAGCTTATAAAATAATATTTGAATATGGTAAAATGAAATAAATGATTATAATATACCAATTATTTAGTAAAGAGGTTAACGAAAATGAATTTAAGGCAAATAAGGGATCTAACAATTATTGATTTTGATGAAAACAAATACCTGGGAATTGCCTGTGATTCCTGCGGAGGCATAGGCCTCAAGGAGCAGGACCTTGTTAAAGCATCTCCCAGGATAACAGCATATCAAACAGGCAAGGTAGTTCTTGCGGAACTTATGAGTATGGGATTTACACCTTTTATTTTAGCAGATGGATTGGCTGTTGAAATGAATGATACGGGAAAAGAGCTTATAGATGGATTTAACGAAGTATTGTCTAAATTAAGCTTTCGTGTTCACTTAACAGGAAGTACGGAAGAAAACATAAAGATGGTGCAAACAGCCATGGGAGTAACCTGTATAGGTTTATGCAATAAGGACAAATTAAAATTCAATAAAACTAAAAGCGGAGATATCTGCTTACTTTTTGGACTTCCCATGGTTGGAAACGAAGTTTTGCAAAACCCCGATAAAATATTGGATATTGATGATTTTGAAAAATTATTTCAATGTGACCTTATTGCAGAAATGCTTCCGGTAGGCTCAAGAGGTATTGAAGCTGAACTGAATGATTTACTGAATGACAATGGTTTACAATTTAAATATGAAAATAATATTTCAATTGATTTGAAAAAATCGGGAGGCCCTTCAACAAGCTGCATTGTAACAGTGAGCAAGGAAAATTCAGAAAAAATTGCAGATTTAATAAAAAAACCAATTAATATTATAGGTTCATTCAAGGGTATGGATGTCCACCTCTAAAGCAGTAATGGATTTTGGAGCAAGCTTTAGAGGAATATCCCCTAAAACTAAAAGGCAACTCTCAGAGCGAGTTGCCCAAAAGTTGCCCAAAAGTACATTTACTAATTTATTCCATGCCGTATTTCTTCTTAAATCTGTCAACTCTACCGCCTTTATCGACAAACTTTTGTTTGCCTGTAAAGAATGGGTGGCATTCAGAACATATTTCAACTCTAATTTCGTCCATTACAGAACCAGTTTCAAATGTATTTCCACATGCACATTTAACAGTTACAGTTTTATAATTCGGATGTATTCCTTTTTTCATCCCGTTCACCTCTTTCTACGCTCTATATATAAATATATAATCATCAATTTACCTTGAGTATTATAACATACGTATTTATATAATACAATAATTTTTTTAAATTTTAATAGTTTCTGTCTCTGTCATTAAAATCCGACTTCATTTTGTCGATATTTAACAACTGAGCAGTTTGTTTGATAAATTCATCATTTGATTTGGTTCTAAGAAGTCCGTCTATTATTCTTTCAGTTACATCTGCAGTAGAAAAATTACTCATTGCTTTCCTTAATTGCCAAATTGCTGACATTTCATCATTATTTAGCAATAACTCTTCTCTTCTTGTGCCAGATTTATTTATTTCTATTGCAGGGAATACTCTTTTTTCAGAAAGTTTTCTGTCAAGATGAATTTCCATATTGCCGGTGCCCTTGAATTCTTCAAATATTAAATCATCCATCCTGCTTCCTGTTTCAATTAATGCACTGGCAAGTATGGTAAGACTGCCGCCATTTTCAATATTTCTTGCAGCGCCGAAAAATCTTTTGGGACCGTAGAGCGCCCCTGGATCAAGTCCTCCGGACAGGGTCCTGCCTGTAGGTGTTATAGTTAAATTGTATGCTCTTGCAAGCCTCGTAATACTGTCTAATAAAATAACAACATCTTTACCGTGTTCAACAAGTCTTTTTGCCCTTTCTAAAACCATTTCAGCCACTTTAATGTGATTTTTAGGCAATTCGTCAAAGGTTGAATAAACAACATCACCCTTTACATTTCTTTGCATATCTGTAACTTCTTCGGGACGTTCGTCTATTAAAAGCATTATAATTTCAATATCAGGATAGTTTTCTGCAATACTGTTTGCTATATTTTTTAAAATTGTTGTTTTTCCCGCTTTTGGAGGCGCAACAATCATACCTCTTTGCCCACGTCCGATTGGTGCAATTAAGTCAATGATTCTCATTGATATATCTCTTTGGGATATTTCTAATTTAATTCTTTTTTCAGGATAAATGGGGGTAAGTGTATCAAAGTCTTTCCTGTTTCTTGCCAATTCAGGATTTTCATCATTAATTTCCTTAACATAAAGAAGTGCCTTAAACTTTTCACCCTGCTTGGGAGGTCTTGTAATACCTGAAATTTTATCTCCTGTTTGCATATGAAATCTTCGAATTTGAGAAGGGGATATGTATACATCATCATCGCTGGTTAAGTAGTTGTGGGTTCTTAAAAAGCCGTATCCATCCGTATGAGTTTCAAGTATACCCTTTACTTTTACGACATCTTGGCCGCCTTGTTCTATTTCTTCCACAATCTTTTCCGGTAATTCCGCCTGTTTCTCATCTTTATCTTGGTCTTCCGTTTTTTCAGAACCATCTATCTTATCATTTGCACTTTCATTGTCTATATTGTCAATATTATTTAATTTTAACAGTAGTTCATCCTTTTTATACTTATAGGCATCATGTATGCCCTTTGCTTTTGCTAATTCCTTTAATTCGGAAAGCTTTAAAAGTTTAAGTTCCATAGGACCTCCTTGCTTATTCAGTTTGTTTTAATTTATGGAAAATTACGGATAGTTCTTGATAAGTGTCTAAATAATATCATTTTAACTTATATTCGTCAAGGGAATTATTGAAAAATGCACTAAATACAAACAAGTTACAAATTGTTAATTTAATAACTATTGATTTATAATGGATTTATCTGTACTATTATAGTAACGTTGTATTTAAGAGGTATAAAATAATGACTGAATTAAAAATCTGTGTAGGCAGTGCCTGTCATTTGAAAGGTTCTCATGAGGTAATAGAGATATTTAAATATTTAGTAAGGAACAGCGATGTAAAAGACTTAGTGGAAATCAAAGCAGCCTTTTGTCTCGGGCACTGCACTGAAGCTGTGTCGGTAAGTTTAGACGGGAAAATATATTCAGTAAATCCGGACAATGCAAAAGAGTTTTTTAACAAATATGTTATGAACAATGTGAGGAAATTATGAAAATACTTGATTTTTATCCTGCTAATTGTAAAAACTGCTATAAATGCGTAAGAAATTGCTCGGTAAAAGCAATTAAAATGATTGATGACCAAGCACAAATTGTAGAAGAAAAGTGCATTGCATGCGGAACTTGTTTTTTGGTATGCCCTCAGAATGCACGAAATATTCACAGCGATTTGGAAAATGTAGAAAATGCATTGCGGAAAAACAAAAAAATTGTAATTTCCATTGCACCCTCATACCTTGGTGTTTATGACGAACCCTACAAATTAATATCAGTGCTTAAATATTTAGGTGCAAGTATAGTTGAAGAAACAGCCATAGGTGCTGCACAAGTATCCCAACTTTACAGCGAATATATAAAAACAACCAATATGAATAATGCTATTACTACTTGCTGCCCAACAGTAAATATGATGGTGCAAAATTATTATCCTGACCTTTTAAAATATTTGATGCCCTTTGACTCCCCCATGATTGCCCATTGCAAAATGATTAGAAAAAGGCACGGCTCTGATGCCTACATTGTATTTTTAGGGCCTTGTATATCCAAGAAATGCGAAGCCTACGGATATCAGCTTTCAGGAGTTATGGATGCTGTAATATCCTTTGAAGAACTTGACAGGCTATTAGAGTCAAGGAACATTAATATTTCTGATTTTGAAGAATCTTTTCCTGACTTGGAAGGAAATTATACAGGTAAAGAATATCCTTTGCAAAGAGGTATCCTGTCAGGCATAAGTGATACTGTGGATAAGAGCAAATTTACAGCCCTGTCGGTTTCAGGCATAGAGAATTTAATGAAAATATTCGAATCTTTAACCAACGGAGAAATCACTAATGTTCTTATAGAAGCTAACAGCTGCGATGTAGGCTGTATCGGAGGCCCTGCAATTCCTAAAAAAAGCATAAATGTGTATGCAAGGGAAATTCGTGCAAGAAATAGGATTCATCCGGTTAGGGATAAGGAATATAAAAATTATACCAGCAATGAAAAAAATCTGAATTATGTACGAAATTTCAGGAACAAGCAATATATTCATCCTGTCTTTACCGAGGAAGAAATAAGAAATGTATTAGAACAAACAGGCAAGCACAATAAATCTGATGAATTAAACTGTGGCGCCTGCGGGTATGATACATGCAGGGACAAGGCTATATCTGTGCTGGAGGGTCTCTCTCATCCGCAAATGTGCATGCCCTATATGAGAAGCGAAGCAGAAAAAATATCAAATATTTATTTTGAATATTCTCCAAGTATCATATTAATAGTGGATTTAAATTTAAACATACTTGATTTAAATCCGGTTGGAGAAAAGGCGTTTAATATTGATGTTGCTTCTGTTAAAAGCAAGCCCCTTTCATCGATTATACCGGATAAGGACTTTAAACAAGTTCTTAGCACGGAAGAAAGTATGGAAGGAAGAAAGTTAAATCTTGATAAATACGGCTTAATAGTTTATGAACGAATTATTTATTTACCTAAAAACAAAATCATATTTGGAATTTTAAACGATATTACCAATGATGAGCTTAAGAAAGAACAACTTATTAACTTTAAGTTAAACACTTTGGAAACAGCAGACAAAGTAATAGAAAAGCAAATGCGGGTTGCTCAAGAGATAGCAGGTTTGCTTGGTGAAACCACTGCTGAAACCAAGGCTGCCTTATTGAAGCTTAAAAAGGTTGTTATTGAGGAAAATGAATAATGGAATACTTTTTTGATATTAATTATAAAAGCTTAAACAAGCATACTGAAGAGCTATGCGGCGATATGGTAGAGTATATATATGATGATGACGGTATAATTATAGTGCTGTCAGATGGTTTAGGAAGCGGTGTCAAGGCAAACATCTTAGCGACAATGACTACAAAAATAGCAGTAACCATGCTGAAGGAAGGTGCTCCCATAGACGATACCATAGAAACCATAATAAACACTCTCCCTGAATGCAAGGTCAGGAAATTGGCATATTCAACATTTACAATAATAAAAATCCAAAAGGATAACAGTGCTTATATTGCCGAATATGACAACCCTCCTTATTTTTATTATTCTAACAAAAGAATTATTCCCGTTGAGAAAAAAGAACGTATTATAGGCAATAAAAAAATATATGAATCCAATATTCAGTTGGAAATGGGAGATACCTTATGCGTTGTAAGTGATGGGGCAATACATGCAGGAATAGGGCAAATGCTGAATTTAGGCTGGTCCTGGGATGAAATTAATGAGTATTTACATGAATTAAGCAGAGTAAACCGCTCTTCACAACTTATTAACGGGAATTTTATAGGGGTGTGCAATAATTTATACAACAATGAACCGGGAGATGACACAACAATAATGACGCTAAAGGTAAGAAAACCTGAGATTATAGATATTTTTATAGGACCACCCGCAAATAAAGAAAATGATATTTTCCTATCCGATGTTATGAGAAAAAGCAAAAATATAAAAATTATATGCGGAGGCACCACAGCTCTTATTGCCGAGAGAGAATTAAATTTGAATTTAGAGGTAGATATGGACTCCATGAGAGAAGATATTCCCCCCATTGCATATATGGACGGATTTGATTTGGTTACTGAAGGGGTCCTTACTTTGGGGAAAACCTTGGAAAATGTTAAAAAATTAAATAATTCCAACTTTGAAAATTTAATCGGCTGCAATGATTATGACGGTTGCTCCCTGCTTACCAAATTGCTGACAGATGTTGGGACCCATATAAATTTTTATTTGGGAAGTGCCGTTAATCCTGCACACCAAAATCCCAATTTTCCTATGGACTTTAATATTAAAAAAAATATAATCGACAATTTAATTAATGAGCTTAAAAAGACAGGAAAAAAAATTGAAGTAATACATGTATAAGGATTTCATAACGGTTCTTGAATGTAAAATATTCCTGATATATTTTTAACAATTGGTTGACTATAGCAAATAAATAAGATAAAATAAGCATAGGCGAAAAATTATAAATGGAGGTTACAATGGAAAAATTAATTATTACTGCTTGTCTTACAGGAGCAGAGGTAACAAGAGAACAGCAGCCAAATTTACCGCTTACACCGGATGAAATTGCTGAAGCTGCATACCAATGCTACTTAGCGGGAGCATCTATGGTACATATACATGCTAGGGATGAAGAGGGCAACCCTACGCAGGATTATGAAACTTACAAGCAAATCAAAGAAAAAATTGAAGCAAAATGCAATATTATATTTCAACCGTCAACCGGTGGTGCAGTATGGCATACACCGCAGCAAAGAATGCAGCCTATCGAATTAAAACCCGAAATGGCAACATTGAGCTTGGGCACATGCAACTTTGGGGATGATGTGTTCATGAATACGGAAGAAAATATAAAAATATTTGCAAACAGAATGAATGAACTTGGGGTAAAACCTGAATTGGAATGCTTTGAAAAAGGAATGGTTGACACTGCACTTAGACTGGCCAAAAAGGGATTAATCAATACACCTTTGCATTTTGATTTTGTGCTTGGAGTACCCGGTGCCATGGGTGCAGAATTAAGAGATTTATTATACATGGTTGAATCAATTCCCGCAGGCTCTACTTGGACAGCGGCAGCAGTCGGCAGATATCAGCTGCCTATAAATATGGCTACAATCATATTGGGCGGTCATGTAAGAACAGGCTTTGAGGACAATGTTTATTTCAAAAAAGGCGAGCTTGCCACGTCAAATGCTCAATTAGTTGAAAGAGTTGCAAGACTGTCAAGAGAATTGGGACGTGAAGTTGCAACACCGGACGAAGCAAGAGCAATTTTGGGACTTAAATAATTCTTTTGCACAAGAGAGAGAACGGCTTAGGCTGTTCTCTTTTTGCCTTTTACTTATCTTTTTTAATATTTATATTCTCCTGAGCTGCGGACGTAAATATGGTCTGACTTATATTGTTGATAAACTTTCCAAGTATAAGCTGGTCTTTAGGGTCAATATTATCTATCAATAAGATGCCGATTAAAGTTGACAACAAGACAAATTGCTTGGGAGGCAAGGAAACAATATGTGAAATAAGCATCTGGTATGTATTGCAGGATCTGTTATTTTGCTCTATATTTTCAGAGCTATCCTCAATATTCAGTTTTCTGATTATTCCGTCAAATATCATGCTATCCTTATCCATACGAATCTTCCTTTTTATATAATTAATATTATTGAATGTTATCAAAAACCTTATGTACTTACATATACTTTGTGGGCTGTAATTAATATATGAATTTTCCCTCTTAAAGTTACCCCGGCATAAACAAAAGAAAATAAATAGAGAACGGCTCACCGTTCTCCAGCTTAAGGGTTCATTATATATTGTTCATTGTTATTTTTCCATTGCCAATTCCACTAACTTTACAATTAAATCCTTGTATTCAATACCCACTTTCTTAAGCATTGAAGGGTATCTGCTTAAATCCGTAAGACCGGGAATAGTATTGATTTCATTTAAATATATTTCATTGACCGGCGTTACAAACATATCAACTCTTGAAAGGCCCCTGCAGCCTAAGGCCCTGTATGTCCTTGCGGCAATTTCCTTGGCTTGAACCTTTAATTCATCACTTATCCTGGCAGGACAATATATTTTGGAATTATGCTGGGAATATTTTTCAACGTAGTCAAAAAAGTCATTCTTTGTATCTATTTCATCAACCTCACCAATTATAAGTTCTTCATTGCCTACAAGGGCACAGCCTATTTCAAATCCCGGAATCATGGACTCTAAAACAATTTTGTTGTCATATTCAAATGCTTCCATTACTCCCTTTTCAAATTCATCATAATTTCTTATTTTGCTGATACCAAGGGAGGAGCCGTTGTTTGCAGGTTTAATAAACATGGGTAGGGATAGTTTTTCATAGGCCCCTTCATATAAATTCTTGATATTTAAATTTTTATGATTAACAACTGACATAAAAGGAGCAGTTTTAATATTGGCAGCCTCACAAATTATATGAGTGTATTCCTTGTCCATAGATACAGCCGAAGAAGTCATGCCACAACCTACAAAAGGAATTCCTGCCATTTGACACATTCCTTGAATTGTTCCGTCTTCGCCGTTTCTGCCGTGAAGAACAGGGAAAATACAATCTATTTCAATCTTTTCAAAAGTTTTATCCTTTTCATTTAATTTTATCAATCCTTTAAAATCCATACTTAACAACACAGGGCTTAAACTTGCATCATACCATGTATCGTCATTTACTTTCTGTTCACTTCCTTCATAATGAAGCCACTTTCCATCCGGTCTTATTCCTATCAAAGTTACATCGTACAATTCTTCAGGAACATTTTTAATAATGGCAGCTGCTGAATGTAATGAAATAGAATATTCATCAGATTTGCCTCCAAATAATATGGCTAATTTAATTTTATTCATTGCTCCACTCCTTTAATTTATTTGCTATATATTCAAGTTCTAAAAATCTTGAACCTTTTATCATAAGGGAGCAGTCATTATGCAAGTATTTTTTTAAATATAAGGCTGCTTCCTCCTTTGTGTCAAATTCAATTATAGTTTTGATATTTGTATTTTCTCTCGCACCCTTTGCAATTATTTTTGCCTCTTGCCCTATAGTTATTAATTCATCAATAGGCCTCCTCGATAAATCTTTTCCTACATTATAATGCATGTCATAACTTAAATCTCTATAGCCATACATGGTACCTAAAACAAGAATTTTCATATCCGATTCAAATAGTTCAAAAATATCAAGTGCTGCATTTATACTTACAGGATTAGACTTATAGCAGTCATTTAATATATTGCATCTGTTGATTTTTAATATTTCGTTTCTAAGTCCTGTCTTTTCAATTTTTAACAACCCCAGCCTAATTTCTTCAGAGCTCATGCCTAATTCTTCAGCTGCCAAAATTGCTGCCATTGTATTTAAGGCCTGGTGTTTGCCTAAAATATCAATATGAAGCTCTTCAAGGTTTTCATCGCTTACTTTTATTGTAATTCCATCTAAATTTTCACTGAAATCCTTTAACCATAAGGTATTGTTCTTATTTAATCCAAATGTTTGTTTACGTAAACCATCCTTTATTTCAGTGTTACTTACTGTTTCTTCTATCAAGGTATCATCGCCAAAATAAATGAATAAGCCTCCATCTTTTATTCCGCTGACTATTTCAAGCTTTGCCTTAGCTATATCTTCGATGGAAGGGAAATTATCTATATGCACTAAACCCACACTTGTTATTATTCCTATATCAGGTTGAACCAAGTTGGTTAAAAAATCAATTTCTCCCTTTCTTTCCATTCCCATTTCTATAACGGCTGCCTGACAGTCTTCATCCAAGTTTAGAAGCGTATAGGGCACTCCTATTTCTGTATTGAAATTACCTCTTGTTTTTTGTGTTTTAAACTTTTGGGACAAAACAGCAGCTGTTATATCCTTTGTGGATGTTTTACCATTGCTCCCGGTTATCCCTACAATTTTCGTCTTCAGTTTATTTCTATAGTCTCTTGCAAGTTTCTGCAAGCCTTTAACTGTATCTTCAACTAAAATAAGTGCAATATCATTGGGAGGATTTGGTTCATCCTTGTTCCACAATGTAGCTATAGCACCATTCTTAATTGCATCCTTCACATAGCTGTGCCCGTTAACGGTCAATCCTTTTATCGGTACAAAAAGATTACTTTCAACAGTATTTCTTGAATCAATGCTTATTCCTTTTATATTTTTGTCCAAATCACATGAAATGCAGGTAGCTTCTAAAATTCGGGCAGCTTCCTTAATTGTTATATTAATCATAAACAGAACCCTTTCCAATTTATTATAACTAATTATATTGCATGTTACTTAATTTCGCAAGGTGCAAAACAAAGTCTATAATACAAAAAATCTAAAAAGAAGACAGGCAGACCTGTCTTCTTTAATTTTTTGCCCGGTTAGGGTATCAATATTTCATATCAGCCATTCTTACATAGCTGTCATACCTGTCTTTAGCATCCTTTTCTGCCTTAGCATATAATTCTTCTGCTATTTCAGGGAATGAAG
>CAZTXR010000052.1:0-10050 GCA_964617605.1 uncultured Clostridia bacterium
CGGATAGTGCTGAAAGACTGCTAAAGGATGGGAAAACGGATTTTATTGGTGTAGGTAGGGCTATAGATGAATGATGCCGGGCACTACGCTGCAGAGTATAATAATCCTTATGTATAACAAAATTGCCTTTTCATTACCGAAAAAATGTATATATTTTTAAATAAATAATAAATTTATGTTGTCAAAATATGAAAATCAGTATATAATAAAGTTACCGATATGGTAATAAATATCACAGGAGATCATATGCATATAGAATATAGGAACAATGAAATTGAAAAGATATGCACTGATTTAAATGAAACAAAGAAAACATATCCTTTGAAAATAGCTGAAAAGTTATTGAAGGCAATAAACTTTATAAAAACTGCGGAATCCTTGCAAGATGTTATCCAATATGCACCGTTTCATTTTCATAGTTTAAAAGGGAAAAGAACAGGTGAATATGCTGTTGATGTTGATGGAAGAAGGGGCAGTTATAGGATTATTGTGCGGTTAACAGATGAAGATACACAAGATGTTTATGCTATAGCAAAATCGGTAAAAATTATATTAATATTGGAGGTAAGCAAGCATTATGAGTAATGTACTAAATTATAAAAATTTAATAGCTTTTCATCCGGGTACTTATGTAGCGGATATTATTGATGACTTAAATATTACTCAAAAGGAATTTGCGAATCGTCTGGGAACAACCGAAAAAAGCCTTAGCAAATTATTAAATGGAGAAGATAATTTAAGTAAAGAAATGGCTTATAAATTATCTAAATTAACCGGAATATCTATAAATACTTGGATGAACTTGCAAAATGAATATGATAAGAAAACATTAGAAATAGAAGATGAAAGATTAAAAGATGAACTGAAAGTTTGTAAATTAATTGACTTTAAATACTTTAAGGATAATGGATGTGTAGAGAACCGAAGATTCAATGAAAATGAGAAAGTAGAAAAACTTCGTTCGATTCTTAAAATAGCAAATTTAACATATCTTTCATATTTTAATGCAGAGGTAAGTTATAGAAATACGAAAGAGTTTGACGAAAAATCGATTGTAAACTCAAATGTAATGCTTGAGATTGCTTCCAATATAGCTAGGAATAAATCTGATATTAAGCTTGATAAAGAAAAATTAAAAAGCTATTTACCGAAAATAAGGGAAATGACAAATCAAAATCCAACAGAATTCTATCCAAAATTAGAAGAAATATTATCAGAATGTGGGATTATACTAGTTGCATTGCCGAATTTGAGAAATGCAAGTATTAATGGTGCAACCAAGAAATTCAAGAACGGCTCAGTATTGTTATTAATTACTGACAAAAACAAAAATTCAGATATTTTTTGGTTTTCAATAATTCATGAAATTTCACATATTCTAGATGGTGATTTTTATTCAAACTATAAAGATGAAGTAAGTTATAGAGAGAAGGAATTAAAAGCGAACAAATTTGCCGGAAACTTCTTTATAAATGAAGATTTATATAAAGACTTTAATGAGAAAGAAGATTATACTAAAGATTCTATAGTTCGATTTTCCGAAAGTCTTGGTATTCATCCAAGCATTTTACTTGGCCGATTACAAAAGGACGAAAAGGTAGATTATAGTTATCTTTATGAATTGAAAACTAAATACTCGGTTGTAGCAAGTGTACAATAGTTGTTGAATGCAGAGTGTAAATCGAAGATGAGCTTCACAGGATTGTGAAAAAGGTATTTAGGGAATTAAAATTGATGACAATTTTTAAAAGCTCAGCAAAAATGCTGAGCTAAAAAAATATATAAAAAGTTTATTATTATTTAAGGCAGGTGTATTTGACCATATAATCGATATATTTTTTATATTGAAAGGGCTGTGTAATATCCTTTATTAACTGATGAGGCAATTGAATCGGGAGTATTGCTATCACCAATATTGTAGAGTTCGGGTACGCGGCCTTTTAAGCTTTCATAGAGGCTGTTATTTGGTTTATCCCCGATTGCAAACAATACTGTATCAGCAGAAATAGTAAGTATTGTTCCGTCATTTATCTTTACGGTGACACCCTCTTCTGTTATTTCTTGGCAGGTACATCCAGTATAGGTATCAACATTTAAATGTTTTAAATGACCCATTAATATTACCCTGTTTACAGCAACCATTTTTTCTGCTAAAGAATCCAACATTTCAACAATGGTAACTTTTTTCCCGGACATAGCCAGCAATTCAGCTGTTTCGCAGCCTGTTACTCCGCCGCCTATTATGACAACATTTAAACCTGTTGATTTGCCGTCTAAAACATCCTTTGCGTGAATGGCATGATTTGCTCCCTGGATTTTAGGAAGGGAAGGTATTACACCTGTTGCACAAATTACAACGTCAGGATTTTCAGATACTATTTCTTCTGCGGATATTTCTTTACCTAAAACTGTTTTCACACCTGTCAAGTTTAATTGGTTTTCTAAATATGGAAACAGGGGTTTAAGATTGTCTTTATATGGTGTAGCTGATGCATAAAACAGCTGACCGCCGATTTTTTCGTTTTTTTCGTATAAGGTTACCTTGTGACCTCTTTTGGCAGCTATTCTTGCAGCCTCGACACCAGCGACTCCTCCTCCGATTACAATAACCTTTTTTTTATTAACTGCTTCACTTATTATATAATCATTGTCGCCGATTCCAAGTACAGCATTGTTCGAACATATACCTGGAAGACCGTATTGCAGTTGATTATTTATACATTGTCCACAACCAATGCAAGGGCGAATTTCATCCTCTCGATTACTAATAATTAAATTTACTAAATCTGGTTGCGATAAAACACCTTTTCCTATAAAAATAAAATCACACATTCCCTTTGTTAAGGCATCCTCCGCAACTACAGGATCTTGAGCCCTTCCACCGCCTATTAATTTTATTGTTGGGGGTGCATTTGTAATTTTTTGTATTCCCATTTTTATAGCCATACATAGGCCGATTGCTTGACCTTTGCCTGAAGCAGTATCCGGGATATCTGTTTCATCAGAATTTCTTTTCCAAGTACCTGCTAACACCTCAATGGCATGAGCTCCTGATTCTTGGAATTGATATGCATAGTAAATTCCATCTTCCATGGATATTCCTGCATCTTCTCCTAATTCAATGGCACTTAGTTTAACAACAATTGTAAAGTCTTCACCACATTTTTCCTTTATTTTTCGTATGATATTTTTATGGAAACGGACTCTGTTTTCAGGGCATCCGCCATATTCATCGGTTCTTATATTAGCCGTAGAAGATAAGAACTGCTGGCCTAAATAATAACCAACACTATGTATTTCTACTCCGTCAAAGCCTGCCTTTTTTGCGCGAAGGGCAGCATCAGCGTATTTATCTTCTATAGCCATAATCTCTTCAATAGATAGCTCTTTTGGTTCTTCATTTGACAATCCCATCATAAAGGAGTATGGCATAGCTACCGGACTTGGGGCAACGGGTTGATAGCCGGTTACAGATCGTCGGGAACCTCTTCCTGTGTGACTGATTTGGAGTAAACATTTTGCACCGTTGTCATGAATGGCAGCAGCTAATTTAGACATACCATCAATATATTTATCGTCGTCAATAACTAACATATTGGAAGTATTAAGACCCACAGGTGCATCAACGCATGTTACTTCAACCATTATAAGCCCTATACCGCCTTTTGCCCGCTCTGCATAATGATTTATTACAGCTTTGTTTACGTAACCTTGATCAGATTGGTTCATACCCATCGCACACATTACGGTCTTATTAGATAATTTAAGTGAACCGATGGAACCTTCCGATAAAAGATTTGGATATTTAACTAGTGACATAATATAACCTCCTTAAACTTAAAAGGTGAATGATATTCACCTTTTTATAAATTATAAAACAATTAATTCACAAAGTCAACGTTTATATTGCTATATTGCAAGTTATTTAATTCTTATTTTGGAGAATTATAAAATCAAGCTGTTTATTTACAAATATAAATGCTATAATTAGCTTATAAAAACTCAGGAGTATTAAAATGCTAAACAAACAGCAACAAAAAACTATTATTGCAAAAACTGTATTAAAGAAAGCAGCAAAAGAAAAGTTTTTAGAGAAAGGGTATGAGGAAACTTCAATCATTGAAATTGCAAATTTAGCCGAGTATAGTGTTGGTTCTTTCTACCGGCATTGGAGTGGCAAGGCTGAATTGTTTATGGAAATATGGGATGATCATGTTTCGGAATTTATCAGTGGAAGTGTTTCAAACGCACCTAAGTCTATGGAGCGAGATGAAATGATAAAGCACCTTTTGAAAAGATCTGAAGAATATGCCAATAATCCTGTTACCAAAAAATTATCACTAACAAGTTATGCATTATCAGCTACTTATAAATATAAAAGTGCTTTGATAGGATTTAATGATTATAAGATGATGCTTTTTTTATTTTTAAAAAATGTCAGTAATTCTAAAAATGAATCTAGGATTATGTCAGTTGCTAATATTTTGCACTGTATTTTAAATGCCGATGCATTAAGGGAGACACCCATCGAATTTCCAAAGTACCAATTTGAAAGAAATGTTTTGTACGATTGTATAAAT
Source organism: uncultured Clostridia bacterium (assembly GCA_964617605.1). Lineage (GTDB taxonomy): Bacteria > Bacillota > Clostridia > Tissierellales > Sedimentibacteraceae > Sedimentibacter. The sequence goes on from CAZTXR010000052.1 coordinate 4,581, forward strand.
GCTTTAATAGACATGTGCGATGATAATTATAATGCTTGAACCGATTCTATGTGGGTTTTGACTTAAGTAACGGTACAAAAAAAGGGGGATGTTCAATATATTATTAACGAATTAAAAATACTTATGAGAATATATTTCATATAAAAACTAAAATGGGGAGTAAAACAATGCAAGAGGAAAAGCGATTTGCTGTATTGATAGATGCAGATAATGTTTCAGCAAAATATATTAAGCATATATTAGATGAAATTTCTAATTATGGTGTAGCTACATATAAAAGAATATATGGTGATTGGACAAAGCCTAACTCATCATCCTGGAAGGAAGTATTGTTAGAATACTCAGTTACACCAATTCAACAATATGGTTATACAGTAGGAAAAAACGCAACAGATTCAGCTATGATAATAGATGCTATGGATATTCTTTATTCCGGTAATGTTGAAGGGTTTTGTATTGTATCAAGTGACAGTGATTTTACAAAATTATCTTCAAGACTTAGGGAATCAGGTATGCTTGTAGTTGGAATGGGAGAAAGGAAAACTCCTAAGCCATTTATAGCTTCATGCAATCAATTTAAATATTTAGATGTTTTAGCTGAAACAGAAAAGAAAAGCATTGAAACAGGGGCAAATAAAGATATAGAAGTTGATAATAAGGATAACAATACAACTTTTGATAGTGAATCAGATATTATACATAATCCAAAGCTTGATAAAAGCGAAACTACAAAAAATATGACTGACTTATCTACAATAAAATCTGCAATAATAAAAATTATGAATGAATCAGATAATGAAGACCAAAATATGCACATGGGTGAGCTTGGAAGCAAATTAGTTAAAAGATATCCGGATTTTGATGTTAGAAATTATGGGGATACAAAATTATCTAAATTTTTAAAGAAATTCGATTTCTTAGGAATTCATACAAAGGTAGAAGATGGGGGAACATCAATGTGGGTTTCTCTAAAAACAACTGACCAGAATGCAAGCAACCCAATAGTAAAAAACATAAAAGTTAACACTCAGAAAAAACGCAAGAAATATTATAGGAAAAAATAAATAAGTAGATAAGAATGGTTTGTGCTAAAGAAAGAGGCTCAAGAAGATGATAAAAGATTACTATTTAATACTAGGCGTTGATATGGATGCAAATATTCAAGAGATTAAATCTTCTTACAGGAAATTGGCAAAACAATGGCATCCGGACATATGTAAAGAGGCAAACGCTCATGAGAAATTTGTAGAAATAAATGAAGCATATGAAATTTTGTCAGATCCTATACAAAGAGAAGAGTATGACTATCTGTTAAGGATGCAGAAGAACATTGATGAAAATGAAGCGAGTAATGAATATAGATATAATGAATATTATAACTCATACCAAAAAGCTAAAGAGGATGCTAACAGAAGATCGGAAGAATATACTAAATATAGTTATGAAGACTTTATTCATAAAATATTGGAAGTCATAATTGAAGGAGGTTTTTTAGCTGTATCTTTTATTATAGATAGCATCAATAGCAAAATGGAAGCCGCTGAAATAAAAGAAACCAAAGTAAATCGCCAAAATAAGGCAGATAATTTGGGGGATGAAATCAATGCAGAAATTAAAGATGATGTTTTATATTTTAGAGGAAAAGGAATTTTAAAGCAAAAACATGTTAATTTAGTTTCATTCAGAAATATTAACAAGGTTATTATAGAAGGCGATATTTCAGGTATAGGAATAAGAGCATTAAATACAACCAAAAGTATCACATGTTTGGAAATTTTAAGCAAAGTAAGTAACATAGATGACAACGCATTTTATTTTTGTCAAAATTTAAAAGAAATTCATCTGAATAAATCGTTGGAATACATCGGCAGCGGGGCTTTTAGTTGCTGCAAAATGTTAGAGAAAATTATATTGCCTGATTCGATAAAATCTATAGGCAAAGGAGCATTTTACAATTGCCTGAGTCTAAAAAGCATTAGATTGCCAGAGTCATTATTAAGAATTGAGGATAATGTTTTTAATGATTGTAAATCTCTTCAACAAGTTAATATTCCCACATCCGTAGTATCAATCGGTAATTTTGCGTTTTCAAACTGTGAAAGCTTAACCAATATTAATCTTGAATCAATACCTCTGGTAATCATTGGTGAATATGCTTTTGATAGTTGCAAATCATTAAGGAAAATAACTTTTCCAAATACTCTTAAAACCATCAGCGATAGTGCATTTGAAAGGTGCGAAAGTTTAAATGATGTTGAACTGATAGGCTCAATAAGCAGTATTGGGAAAAGGGCATTTAAAAATTGTCGTAGTTTGAAAAAAGCAGAGCTGCCTCCAATTAAAATAATTGAGGAAGAGTTATTTAAAAATTGTGACAAATTAGAAATTATCAATATTCCAAATTCTGTAATAAAAATTGAGACGGGGGCCTTTAAAAATTGTGGCTTAAAGGATGTATACATTCCACCGTCTGTTAAAAAAATCGGCAGCGAAGCATTTAGGGGATGCAGCGAATTGAACTTAATTTCATTTAATCATCGCCACACAAAAATAGGACTTGATGCTTTTAGACAAACTCCATACAGTGCAATAAATGAAGAAACAAAAAAGAAAATGAATATTAAATTCTATTTATTCTTAATAGGTATTCAATTACTATTTTGGTTTTTATCAAGAAAAATTTCTTAAAGAATGTATAAGCTTCTGTATCAGTACGCAGAAATACGAACTATGCAGCGAACGTGTAGTCAATATACGTTCGCTATTTAGTTCGGCATGGGTTCAACTTTCTTCCTGTGGGGGTCTGTTTGTACTAATTCTCTATGCTTGCGGCAGCTATAATATCCGCGCCGCTATGGCATATATCGGAGATAATCACATCCTTGCTTTTTATCGGAGCCATAACTTCGACTTCTTTAATTACTTTCATGCAGTCCATAATTAATTCCTTTGGAATTGGTATATTGGATCTGACCGGAAGCAGGGGAGTTGATGAATCCGTTACCTTAACCGAGGTAGTAAGAATTCGGACAGGATGTAAAAATTCATTTGTTGCAAATTCCAAGCCTCTGTTACACTGATTGCCGCTTATTGACAGTATATTTTCACCTTCTCCTTCCACAAGAATATTGCAGCCTATCGGGCATATTGTACATATTATTTCTTTTCTCATACTATGCCTCCTTAACAACTTCAACAAGAAGAGATTTATCATGGATTTTATCTGTTTCTATTTTTATAAATTCCATTTCACCGGGATTTATTTTTAATGCCTTTTTGGAAGCGATTATTTTATCCCCGGATTTTGCGACCAGTACAACGTCTTTGTCAGGGCAAATTACCCTGAAATAAAGATCTATTTTTTCGCTTTCATTACCTATTTTAATTTGGTGAGGGCAAACATATCTTATGTTATTGCCTGTCTTGATTTCGATTGTTTCTTTTGAAGGAGGCAATTTATCCATGGAATATTGTGCCGCATATTTTCCTGCTAACATACTTTCAATAGTTACATTATCAACTAAATCATTTACATGAACTACATTTCCGCTGGCAAATATTGAATCTGTTGATGTTTGCATATATTGATTAACAAGCGGCCCGTTTGTTACAGGGGACATTTTGATTCCTGCCTTTTTGCTCAACTCGTTTTCAGGAATTAATCCGACAGACAAAAGCAAGGTGTCGCAGGGGATAAATTCTTCTGTTTCCAAAATTGGTTTCTTATTTTCATCCACTTGAGCTACATATACTCCTTCAACCCTTAGGCTGCCCACAATTTTTGTAACCGTGTGTGAAAGTTTCAATGGAATTTCGAAATCATCAAGGCATTGAACTCTGTTTCGTGTCAGTCCCGCCAAGAAGTCCATTATTTCAACTACAGCAATGACCTTAGCTCCTTCAAGAGTAAAGCGTCTTGCCATAATCATCCCTATATCTCCTGAGCCTAAAATAACTACATTTTTACCGACCATAGCATTTTGACGATTAATCAATCTTTGTGCTGTTCCGGCGGTATAGATTCCTGCCGGCCTTGTTCCCGGAATCATTATATTTGCTCTGGTTCTTTCTCTGCAACCCATTGCAAGGACTATGCTTTTGGAAGCAACTTTTGTTATTCCGAATTCAGTGCTTACACAGATTATAGTGTTTTCTTCAACTTCCAAAACCATGGAATTGAAAAGCATTTTTACCCCTAAGGCTTCAGCTTCTGTTGCCAATCTTTCAGCATATTCCGGTCCTGTCAATTCTTCCTTGTAATATTTGAGCCCAAATCCCGGATGTATGCATTGCTGCAGTATTCCGCCGATTTTATTATCTCTTTCTATAATTAGTACATTCTGAGCCCCTTCCTTTTTAGCTGAAATTGCGGCAGATAGTCCGGCAGGCCCTCCTCCGATTACAGCTACGTCACAACTTATTTCATACATAGGAAATAGTCTCCTTTCTACCTGGTTTTTCCGTATATCATATAGGATCCGGAATTATTTTTATTAACCTCTTCTATGGACATGTTTAACTCCCTTGCGATTATTTCTATTACTTTAGGCCCGCAAAAGCCTCCCTGGCAGCGGCCTGAGCCGGGTCTGACACGTCTTTTGACTGCATCCATGCTTCTTGCTCCTAAGGGTCGTCTCAGCGCTTCTAATATTTCGCCTTCGGTAACTGTTTCGCAACGGCAAATAACATTGCCGTAAAGAGGATTTTCAGATATTATCTTCTCTTGTTCTTCCAAGCTTAAGGTATGAAAGAATGTTATTCCTTTTCTCTTTTTTACAAAATCTGAATTAAATTCCAAGTTAAGTCCGCTGTCTTTTACTATTTCAACAACATATTTACCCATGGCCACTGACAGGGTAAGCCCCGTAGACCTTACTCCGGACAGGTTCACATATCCTTTTAAATCATCATACATGTCGACGTTTAGTCCTTCCGGCACTCTGTTTGGCCTAAGTCCGCAGTATTGTGTAATGCTGTCCTTGACATTTACATTTGGAATTAATCTTTTGACGTCGGTTAAAATACTTTCCAAACCTTCTGCTGTTACGGATTTGTCAAGCTTGTTATCTAAGTCTTCGGCGGTAGGTCCTACTAACATATTACCGTGAATTGTGGGGCACATTAATTTACCTTTTGTTATTTTGGTTGGGATGGGAAGAACAATTTTGTTTACTTTGCAGGAAGTATTCTTATCTAATATATAGAATTGCCCCCTTCTTGCAACTACCTTATATTCTGCCTTTCCCACCATGGCAGCAATCTCGTCGCAGTACAAACCTGCACAATTGATGACATATTTCGTTTCTATAACCCCGGAAGTGGTTGTTACGGATTGAATTTTTCCGTCACTTGTTTCTATTCCTGTTACTTTCGTATTTAATAAAAAGCTTACGCCGTTTTCGTTTGCATTTTCTGCCAGAGCTTGAACGTAAATAAAAGGATCGATTATATTTTCTCTTGGAATATATAG
>CAZTXR010000053.1:0-10043 GCA_964617605.1 uncultured Clostridia bacterium
TTGAAAAGCCTATCTATGACTATAGTATACATAACAGGAAAAAGGAAACAATTATTGTGGAGCCAAAAGAAATAATAATTGTGGAGGGTCTTTTGGTCTTTTACGAAGAAAGAATAAGAGAATTGCTGGATATCAAAATATATGTTGACACAGATGCAGATATAAGAATTCTAAGAAGGATTATAAGGGACATCAATGAAAGAAAAAGAAGCCTTGATTCTGTAATAAACCAGTATATAAATACTGTAAGACCTGCTCATGAACAATTCATAGAGCCAAGCAAAAAATATGCGGATATTATTGTAACTGAAGGCGGCAACAACCTGGTGGCTGTTGACTTGATGGTAACCAAAATCAGATCTTTATTAAATATGAATGGCAAAGAATCCGTAGTTCAAGGAGTTAACGTTGATTAAGGAAATAATTGTGGTTGAAGGAAAATCGGATATTTCGGCGGTTAAGAGGGCTGTTGACGCCCAAGTAATTTCAACAAGCGGATTAGGAATAAATGATAAAATAATCAGTATTATTAAGAAAGCTTCTAAAAACAGGGGAATAATAATATTGACTGATCCGGACTACCCGGGAAAGAAAATAAGAAATATTTTAAGTCAAGAAATAGAAAACTGCAAGCATGCATTCATACCAAGGGACAAGGCCAATAAAGACGGGGACATAGGAGTTGAAAATGCATCCCCTGAAACAATTATAGAAGCACTCAAAAATGCAAGGGCGGAGGTTGCAGAAGACAGACAGGAATTTACCAACAAGGATATGGCCTATTATATGTTGGTCGGGGATGAAAATTCATCTAAAAGAAGAGGGCTCATAGGAGATAAATTAGGAATAGGATATTGCAGTGCCAAACAGTTTTTAAAAAGACTTAATTCATTCGGTATAAGCAGAGAAGAATTGGAAGAAGCCATAGTTAAAACGACAGGGGATAAATAATGGATGAAATAAAATTATATTCGCCTAAGGTAATGATGGATATACTTGACAGATATGGATTTAAGTTCAGCAAAAGTTTAGGGCAAAACTTTTTAATTGACGGAAATATAATCAATAAAATTGCTGAAACTGCGGATTTAGATGAAAATTCAGGTGTTTTGGAAATAGGTCCCGGCTTTGGCACCTTAACTCAAGTTCTGTGCAAGAATGCAAAAAAGGTTGTCGCTATAGAAGTTGATAAAAGCTTGATGGAAGTTCACAAGGGCACCCTTAATTTCCCTAACTTAAAAATCATATACGAGGATTTTCTTAAGGTTGATGTAAATAAGCTTATTGAAGAAGAATTTAAAGGTCTTAATGTAAAAATAGTTGCAAATCTGCCCTACTACATAACTACGCCTATCATTATGAAGATTTTGGAGGAAAAATACCAAATTTCTAAAATTGTTGTAATGGTTCAAAAGGAAGTGGCTCAAAGGCTTAATTCAAAGGCCGGAACTAAGGAATACGGTGCAATTACTCTTGCTGTTCAGTACAGGGCAGACACGAATATTGCAATGATAGTTCCAAACACTGTATTTATGCCAAAGCCCAAGGTTGATTCTGCTGTTATTGAATTTAATATTCTTCCGAAACCAAGGATTGATGTTATAGATGAAAATATGCTTTTTGCAGTAATAAAAGCATCCTTTGGTCAAAGGAGAAAAACAATTATTAACGGATTAAGCAACAGTTTGAATTTGCCCAAAGAATTATTAAATGAATCTTTGGTTTGTGCCGGTATAAATCCGGGTATAAGGGGAGAGACGTTAACACTTTTGGAATTTGGGAAAATTGCTGATGAAATAAGCAAAAAAATAAAAAATTAGGAGGTTACAACAGTTATGAAAATTTACACTAAGACCGGCGATAAAGGGCAAACATCATTATATGACGGTACCAGGGTTTATAAGGATTCGTTAAGAGTGGAATCTTACGGAACTGTGGACGAATTAAATTCATATATAGGATTTGCGGCTAAATTTATAAGTGATGAAAGTATTAAGGATGATTTAAAGAAAATTCAAATGCGCTTATTTTTTGTTGCAGGAGAATTAGCTACAGTTGAAGAAGGAAAGTATAAGTACAAGGTTACTGACCAGGATATTACAGCATTAGAAAATATAATTGATGATTATTTGCCTAAAATAAACGGCATTGATAAGTTCATTGTGCCGGGTTCTTCAGAAGCTTCGGCAGCACTTCATGTGGCAAGAACAATTTGCCGAAGGGCGGAAAGAAGAATTATAACCCTAAAGGGTCATGAAGAAGTAAGTGACACCCTGTTAAAATTTGTAAACAGATTGTCTGATGTTTTGTACACCTATGCCAGGTTCCTGGAAAGCGACCTGACAATCATGGATTTTGAAAAAGCTTATGCGGAAAAGCTAAGTAAGGGGGACACACACATTTAATTAAAATTTAAGATTTTAAAATCTTTACAAATGAATTTTTTGTGGTATCATGTAGTTTGATACATATATTTGGAGGAAGTTAAGTTGAAACAATTTCTAAAAATATTTTTTATTTCGCTTTTCTGTTTTTCGTTGATTATTATAGGCGGATTATTTTGGTTAAACGGTCAAGGCGGTGGAATAGCCGATGCCACGGATATATTTAAAATATTAAGCGATGACAAGGACCAGAGGATAAATGTGCTGATACTTGGTTTAGAGCATACAAGATCTGACACCATTATGGTTGCAAGCTATGATACCAAAACAAAGACTGCAGATATTATTTCAATACCAAGGGACACTTATATTGAGAGAGACGGGTTTGTAAATAACGGCAACAATAAAATAAATTCAGTGTATACGGTTAAGGGTATAGAAGGATTATCTCAGATAATTTTAAATATTACGGGACTTAAAACAGATAAATTCATTACGATTGATTATGATGGCGTAAGGGCTGCAGTGGATGCAGTCGGCGGCGTGGAAGTGGACGTGCCCTTTCATATGAGATATACAGACCCTTATTCTGATCCGCCGCTTGATATAAATATAGAGCCCGGAGTGCAAACAATAAAAGGCGACAAAGCCATGGAGTTTTTAAGGTTCAGGAAAACCAATTATTACGGTTATTCAGGATATTCTGACGGAGATATAGGGCGAATACAAGCACAGCAAGGCTTCGTCAAAGCGGCCATAAAAAAGGCATTATCTTTTAAGCTGCCTGTAGTTGTAAAAGAAGTTTATCCATATGTTGAAACTGACTTTTCCTTGACGGAAGCAACATCCCTGGCTATAGGAAGCATAGGTTTATCTGCTGAAAATGTAAGATTTCATACTCTACCCGGAGTTGCACAGATGAGAAACGGCATTTCATTTTATATTATAGATAATGAAGCAACCAAGGATTTAGTCTATTCAATTTTACAAATAGATTAGTTGTCATCCTAATGACATTCTGTGTATCTTGTTCTGAAGGAACTTCGTCTACCGGAGTTTTAAGTTTATTGGTGACGATCCTACTATTAAGATAGGCGTCACCATTTCATTCTTTTAACTTACTTGTCCATTTCGCAACCATAAAGCACCATAGGGTCAATGTACTCACCGTCAATAATCAGGCTAAAGTGTAGAAAAGGGCCTGTTGCTTCGCCGGTCGAGCCAACATAGCCGATAACGTCGCCTTGCTGCACTGTATCTCCCTCTGCAAGTCCTTCTGCCAATCCAAACAATTTCGAGTAAAAAGTCTGAATACTCCCGCCGTGATTCAAAATAAAATAATTACCATCCGTTTCATTATATCCTATCTCAGCGACTGTTCCCTTGTCGGCGGCAAGTACAGGTGTGCCTTCAGGTGCTGGAATCTCAATCCCGTTACAAAACACCATTTCCTTCTTCACGGGATCCATGCGGTTACCATATGCAGCGGTAATACGATTATGCCCCGTTACAGGCCACAGATATTTCATGTCGATATTGCTATCGTTCTGTTTATCAGCACTGACGTCGATATTGTTATCGCCTTGTTTATCAGCACTGACATTGATAACATTGTCAATGTCGCTCCCTGTCGAACTGGCAGCCAATGCCAATCCTATACCGCCGATTGCCAGAATTGCTGCAAGGGCTAAAACCATAATAGACTTCTTCGTTTTCTTAACGTTCAACATTCTTATCAATCTCCTTTTAATGTACTTCTTACTCTCGCATAAGGGAGAATAAAAAGCCGTGTTCATGCCGGAATGGTTGTCCAGCGTGTTCAAAATGGCTTCGCCATAATGCTTTCTTTCCTCATGGGACATTTCGGATGCTAACACCTCGTCGCAGGACAACTCGCCCCATATGCTTACATCCTTGCGGAGAACATGGACGAAGGGGTTAAACCAATGCAGCGTTCCCGCAATCAGCGCAAGCACTTTCACCCATAAATCCTTCCGTTTCAGGTGCATGAGTTCATGGGTCAGGACCAGCTTTACGTCCTTTTCCGATATGCCGGATGCTGGCAGCAGTATCATGGGGCGGCGCAGCCCCACAAGCATAGGGCTTGTAATTTTGTGGTTCAGCATCAGTTTTACATCACCGTGGACGCCCAAAGCTGCTTTGCGTGATGAAAACAGGGCGGCTGCCGTATCCTCCGGTATAGGAATACTGTTTTCCAGAAGCCGCTTGCTAAATCTGCGGTAGCAATAGAAATGCCATCCGGCAAATACCATCGCGCCCACAAACCAAATGAGCAAAACGGCTCCCATTACTTCTAAAGACAGGTGTTTTTCCATAGCAGCAGGAAGATGTTTTTCCATCAGGGTATCTACTGCATCCACAAAACCGTTTGGCTGTAATGTTTTAGGGATAGCCATAGGCGGCGTTCCAGAAGGATGCCTTGGCGTTATTGTCTTTGGCAAAACAAAAGAAATCTTTCCTACAATAAGGGAAACAGGCAAGAGAAAAAAAGCAATTGCCATTTTCCCAATTCCGTATTGCCACTTGGCAGGAAAGATTTTTGCAGTTACAGGTCGAAACAGCAGCATCAACCCGACAACCACACTTCCCGCAACAGACATGGCAAGTAAGTTTGAAAACATATTACTCATTCTTCACACCTGCCTTTTCCGCGAACCAGCGCCTCAAATCAGCTATTTCATCCCTTGTCAGCTCTTTGCCGTCATAAAGTGTTGCCAGGAAGTTTTTCACGGAACCTTTATATAGAGTTTCCAGCAGGCTCTTTGCTTCTTGACTTCGGTATTGCTCCGGTGACAGGCAAGGCTCATAAATATTCGAACGACCTTGCTGCCCGCCGATAATCAAGACGCCTTTTTCAACCAGCCGAGCCAGGAATGTTGCCATTGTTTGCCCTTTCCATTCCTTCCCCTTATCCCGTACAAAAATCTCAAGCAGTTCACTGGAAGTAATAGGATGACCGGAAGCCCAGATAATCTCCATCACTTCCATTTCAGTTTCTGATAATTTTTGAAAATTGTTCATGGTGTACACCCTCCATTCATTGTTACACGTCTGCGACAATGTTACTACAATTATGTAGTGATTATATGTTACTACATAATCGTAGTGATGTCAAGAGAAATAATACAGAAATTTCGTCCCTCTGAACACTTTGGAAACTTTATAATCATGTTCATTAAAAACATACTCAAAATTAAAACAATAACCAAGGTCGAAAGCATTTCGAATCTGTATATAGATATTAGAAATTTCAATATACCTGTCAGTAATAAGAAATTCTTGATTAAAAGATACTTGATTATCACTTATAACCTTCATATTAGTATTCAGATATTTACTAAAATTAGAACCATTTATAGAAATCCATGTTATGGGTATTAAATTATCGATAAAATTTTCTGATTTCAAATCTCTATAGTCCCCATGCATATCATACTTCTTAATTATATCATTTAAATTATTGTTACTTTCAATTATAGTTGAAATTTGTATGATGTCATCTTTAACAGAAATATCTTTTATAGTAATTAAAATACCGTTAATTGCTTTTGTTTCATCTATAATCAAATCAAATCTATTTTTTGCGATTTGATGTGAATAATTTATTTTATCACACAAAAAGGTTGCAATTAGTACGATTATTAGAATTGAAGCCACAAGAGAGATACTCTTAAACCTTCTTTCAGATTCTCTTTTTTCTAATGTAAATTTTTCTGCACCGAATTCTTTTATAGGCAAGTTATTCAATGTTGTTTTTAATTTTTCTTTGTAATCTTCCGAAATAATATCAGGTTCTAATTGACATTTAAGCTTTATTTTATTATCAAAATCCTCATGCATTTACAAAATTTCTCCTTTCTTAGTCAATTCTTTTTTTATTAAATTTCTGGCTCTATGCAATCTTACTTTAACAGTGTTCTCATTTAAATTTAAAAATTCTCCAATTTGTTTTACACTAAAATCTTCATAGTAAAATAATATGACAATGATCCTATATTTATCTTGCAATAGCTGTACAGTATTCCAAACATCATAGTCAGTGCCCATTTCGTCCTTTGCGGGTATATTCTCACTTAAGGGCTCCTTCAATAGAATAACTTTTTTATTCTTACGGAATAGCATGAGACTCTCATTTGATACAATTTTTAGTATCCAACTCTTAAAACTGTCTTTATTCTGAAGAGTGTTAATACTTTTGAATGCCTGATAAACAGCATTGCTTACAGCATCTTCAGCATCACATTCTCTTCGTACAATACTTTTTGCTAGTCTATACATATTATTTTGATATTTTTGAACCAGCTCTATAAATTCGCATTCATCAATTATTTCTTTATCGGTTTGTTTATAATCCATTAAATTATCCTTTTTAGTTATAGGAACTTTTCTTTATTGTATGATTGCTTTGAATGAAAAAAGGTTTCATCTTTTTCATTTCTTTTTAAATTTCCTCATCTTTGAAAAGCACGTATCTCTGCTCCCTTATTGACTACACTGCATTTATGGTGCTGTTACAAAAATATTAGCATAGAAGGAGGCTATACACAATAGCAACTTTGCAACCGCTACATTCATTAATTGAGATTGATCTATATCCGCCATTAAGGCTTTACCAAAACAATCAAGCTAAACATTAACTGTTTATTACACCAATTAAATATTATTGAAATGATTCGATATTAACTTATTGAATCTTTTCTTTTTTTGAAACCTTTTTTAATTCAGCCTCATCTAACTAATAAATAATTAGGAGGTGTAAAATGGAAAAGAAGAAAAGAGTTATTTTTATATTAGCGGTAATTTTACTACTTGTTGCTATTATTTATCTAAGCCAATATTTTTTAAACTTAAAGGGTGATTTTTCAGAATCGAATGTTTTGTCTCGATTTAATAACAAGGAGCTCTTACAATCTATTGAAAAAAATATTGTATATAATTCCGGATATATAAATGAGCTGGCAATAAATACAGACAAAAAAGACGTATCTTTAGAACTGAATAGGGTTTCTATAGAACCCTATAAGATAACTGTATTAGGAACTGCGAAACCAAATAAAGACTATAAGGTGAAAATTGATGAAAAAAAAATATACGAATACATGCCAGAACTTATGTTTAGTACTGATTATAAAAATGATGCGGGTACAATGCACCATTTAAAATTAATAAATTATGATACGTATATTGATAATAACAAATTATTTTTCTTACAGCAATATGAAGTGCCGTATGAAGTCCCTAATATGTCAAATTTATATATTGCTACATATGATGTATTAGGAAGCAGTAATTATTGGTCTTTTAATATTGATATAGAAGGAACTGAAGATAATAAAATAATATTCAACCCTAGCATAGAACATAGTATATTGAACGACTCCATAGATATAAACATAAAGGAAGTTTCGTTTCTAAATAATAAGGGGGAAATAATCATCGAACAAAATAGTGGAACTGCTTTTACTAAATATGCAATAAAGGATAAAGAAGATAACTTTTACAATGTTATAAATGTATATAGTAATTCTAAAGAAAACAATAAATCTTCTATTGTACTTGATTTTTATTATCCCAAAGACAATGTTGAAGATTTAGTATTGATACCTATATCGATGAATTCAGATACTGAAGAAATTATGGATAAGCAATTGAATCTTCCTGTAGAATTAAGCATTTCAGATATAGGCAGTATGTCGATTGAAAGTATAAACTTCAAACCGGATTATTTAAACCTTGATTTTAAGTTTCACGGAGTAAACCTTCCTGGTGCCGATATTAGAACAGGAGCATTTGGTTTTATAGATGAAAATGATAATTATATTAAGGGTCTAAATTTTATTTCTAATTTCAATTATGAGACAGGAATTTTAAGCTTGACTTTAACCGATTATAGCAGTAGTAATCCGAATTTACTAAGTAAGTTTTCCGGAGTTTGGTATGTTAGACGAAAAGGATTATCATTAATTGAAGCAGATTCACTTTTGATACCTTTGATGAAAATAAAGTAATGCATTTTTACTTTAAGTGAGTGAAAGGAATGATAAACTTATGAAAAGAACAAAAACATCTTTGATTATAATAACACTGTTAATTTTATTTATTGTAATTATATACATACATAGCAACCTAAACAATGAAAAACAATATAGCAACCTAAACAATGAAAAACAATATAGCAACCTAAACAATGAAAAACAATATGGATTTATTTTTGATTATAATGTTAATATTCCTCCAGTAGGCAAAGAGCTTAATTTGCTATTAAAAAGTATAGAAAGCATAAATACTATATTTGAAAGTAAAGATGGAGACAATATAGTAATGTTTAAAGATGGAAGACTAATTTACTACCCTTATAGAGATCAAAATGCATTAAGTCAGTTAAGTTATGTGTATAGGGAGGAAGGTTATTGGTTAATGGGACCGTCTTATAAGACGGAGCTTATAATTAATAAAGTTATTTTTTCTGATGGTGAAAAAGAAAAGGTGGATATAAGCGTAACAACCCACTTTTTAGTTAAGAATCCTGAAGATACCGAGTTTGTAATAACCGACAAAAGTGAAATACTATTGTTAGAAAAAGATTTTTGTTTGAAAGATACATTTATAGTAAGTGATACTAATGAAAAAATATTAAATAATTTGAAATAAGAGTTTACATTTTATATTTTTCAGCCTCTTTTAAAAGTGATTTTCAACCGTACAGGAGCAGTGGAACTTCCGAAACCTCAAAAAAACGGCATAGCCTATATTTAAACCGGCTATGCCAAATTTTTCAAGAGATTTAACCTCTTATTTGTGCCTCCTTCGAGGCGTTTTTTAGTATGACATAATTAATCAATAAATATCCGTGTCACTTGGAGAATCTTTATTTACTAACATTTGCTCTCCCTTACGCACCATTTCTCTGACGCTCAGCCCATTAACGATAGCAGGATACATTTCTGAGGTCATGCCGCTTATTGTGGGCAGTCCTAATTCTTGAGATATTTCCATCTTTAAATCGTTAATAGCCTGTTGTGCTTCGGGAACTACTAATTTATTTTTGCTCATACTTTGCTCCTTTCATAAAATGAAGCTAGAATTAGTATTATCAGTATGAATAAAAATAAACTGTTAAAAATTTACATCTTTTATCGCGGTACTGTTGTGGGTGTGCAAAGATCCCAACAGGAGCTTTTGCATCTGCATCGTCTGCCGCCGGTACCGGCAACATTGTTGCACACGAATCCTCCGCCTGTGCCGAATACTTGACCACAGCCTTGTTCTCCCGCACCCATTACACGATTGTTGCCGCAGCGAAATTCTCTGTTGCCAATTCCCATAACATTGCTGTTGCTGCAGATAAATCTTCCGCCACCGGTTCCTAAAACATTTGAACAACATCTTCCGCCTCTGTCGCCGAAAACCTCTTCACAGAAATCTTCAGCGGCATTTAGGAGATCTTCACACCTGCGTCTTCCGCCTGTCCCTAGAACACCTTCACATCGTCCTGTTCCGCTTATACATCCGGGACCCCTAAGAGCAATTTCTTGAATCCCTGCAACGTTGTTATTGTTTCCACATCTGCATCTATTTCTACAACACATTATAACACCTTATTCATAATAAATTTGAGCCAAGCTCATTATTATCATA
>CAZTXR010000054.1:0-9709 GCA_964617605.1 uncultured Clostridia bacterium
TCCAGTTTTTCCAGCATGGGCTCTCCTGCAACCATCAAAAAAAAGACCGTTGCCGCGGCGTGAATTAAATCAAATGGCACTCCCACCACCATAGCCGTAAAAATTGCCTGCCATGTAACCTTGTATTGAAAGGTAAGTGCCGAAGCCGGATTCATAATACCCCCGTAGATGATAAATACCGCAAGTCCCCCGAATACAGCAAGGGAAACCCTGTCCCTTCTAAGCAAGCCCTTGCGAAAGCATACCCCTGATAAAAAACCTATGATGCCCATAGCAAACATCTGCCAAGGGGTCAAAGGACCCTGACCGAAAAACATGTTGGACACAAGCATGGTCATGGCTCCAACAAGAAATCCGCTTTCCCCTCCGAAGGCAACTCCGGAAATTATTACCATGGCGGCAACAGGCTTAAACTGAGGAATCATGAAAAATGCCCCCCGACCTGCAACACCGATAGCACAAAGAACTGCAATAATCACCAACTCCCTTGCCTGAGGCTCTCTCCCCTCATAAATCATGGCAAAGGGAATCATTGTTTCCAAAATAATCATCAGTGATATAAAATAATATTTTCTGTCATTTAAATAGAATACCCCTATAAAAATGGTGGCAGGAATAAGAAGTAATATTAAGAATGCCGCTAAGGCAGTTCTTTTTGAAAGACGCCTCTTGTCGAGGGGAACCTGAATAAGGGATTGGGGAGGCAGGCTGCCCCTTTTAAACACTGACATAAAAAATACCGTTGCGGAAAAAATAAACAATAAAATTAAAATTGTATACTGCCTCTCTTCTGCTAAGGACGCAAAACCTGCCAAATCTGTATTTCCTGTAAATCCTGCCCATGCATAGCGTGAAATTACCGGAAAGACTTTGTAAGCCGACACTAGAAGAACAATCAGTGAAATCACTGCCCTTGCAGCCCTTAACATATCTGAAGTCAGCTTGCTTTTCTCATGCTCCTCTTTTAAATCTGACTCGTCATCCCAAAGATCATCATCCATCTCATGGCCTTCCCCATCCGACAAATCAGAAATATTTCCTCCGCAGGCTCCAATGATATCCTCGGCTGTAACAGCTTCAGGAAGCAGGTGCCTGGCCATGCGGTTAGCTGCCGTGGTATAAAAACTGTTTCCGGAAAAGAATTCCACCGGCTTAGCTTCCGTAACAAGGCCCCCGTCAAAAAACAAGGCACAGCGATGGGCATATTGGGCGCAAAACTCTATGTCATGGCTGACCATTATAACCGTGACACCCCGCGAAAGAAGTCTTTTCAAAATACCTGCAAAGACATGTTTGAATTCTGCATCCATTCCCTTGGTTGGCTCATCCAACAGCAAAATTTTCGGTTCAAGCAAAAGCACCTTTGCCAAGGCAGCCCTCTGCTGTTCTCCCCCGGACAAGTCGTAAGGGTGCCTGTCCATTAGATAACTAAGTTCGCACATATGGGATACATGGAGCACCCTTTTCTTCTTTTCGGCAGCGGATAATTTCCCGCCCTTAAGCATTTCCAGCAAATCCTCTTCCACCGTCTTTTTAACAAAGAGGGACTGGGGATTTTGAGGAAGCACACCAAGCATACCGCTGAATTTTTCACTGTCGGGTATATGTGAAGCTTCTTTCCCGTAAAAAAACACCTTCCCCCTGTAAGGGCGGTTTATTCCGGACAAAAGCGACAAGGCCGTTGTTTTTCCCGTGCCGTTCCCCCCCAATATAGCCAAAAGTTCCCCGGGATAAGCAGAAAATGATGTCCCTTTCAGCACATCCGGCAGCTCTCTTTCATATCTGAACCAAGCTTCCCTCAGCTCAAGTGAAGGAGTTTTCTCCTTCTCGGATGAAGCAAAGGCATCCCTGCTCTTAACCGGTATTTCATAAAGTTCATTATCTGACGCATAGGAATCGAGCCACTTGCGACCGTCTCTTACAGTAACCGGACATGCAAGAGTATTGGGAACCTGTGCATAAACACGCATGGGTACAGGCATGGCAAGAAACATTTTATTGTTTTCCCGGTCAAGCATCTGCCCCACATCCTTAGGCGGGCCATCTGCAATAATTTTTCCTTCATCCATTACAAGGACCCTGTCCGCAAGAGGCATTGCTTCTTCAAGGCGATGCTCGGTCAATATTACCGTGGTACCTAACTCCCTGTTTATTTTAGCCACCGTAGCAAGAAAGTCTGAGGCGGCTATGGGGTCTAACTGGCTTGTGGGCTCGTCAAGAATAAGAACAGAGGGCTGCATTGCCATTATGGAGGCTAAATTAAGAAGCTGTTTCTGCCCCCCCGAAAGTTCCGAAACATTTTTGTAAAACCAGCCCTGTATCCCGAAAAAAGATGCCATTTCCGCAACACGCAGGCGTATGGAAGAGGTGTCCTCTCCTAAACTTTCCAAACCGAATGCAAGTTCATGCCAGACCTTGTCGGTTACAATCTGATTTTCCGGGCTTTGCATAACAAAACCTATGCGGGCAGATTGCTCTCTATGGTCCAAATCCTCAAGAAGCGTCCCTTCAAAGGAGATACTGCCTCTTTTATTTCCATGGGGAGCAAGAACAGTTTTAAGCTGTCTTAAAAGAGTTGTTTTCCCGCATCCGGAAGGACCGCATAAGACAAGAAATTGCCCCTTGGGTATAGTGAAAGAAATATCGTTTAGGGTCAATTTTTCCTGCTGCGGGTATGAAAACATTAAATTTTTGATTGCGTAGCTTTCCATTGTTGCTCCTCCACTCTGTCAACTATAGGCGGAACCAGGCAAAGTCCCGTATATGCAAGCCAGAGGCTTATGCTTAGAATCCCTGATGTGCTGCCCTTCATAGTGGGAAAGTACCTCCACCTGAGACCTCCGAAAATTCCTCCCATCAAAACAAAAAGACCTAAAATAATTATTGCCGCCAATGCTTTTTTATCTCTTGTGTCCATTCTGTAAATTGAAAATGCCGTTCGTCCTCTTAAGCCGTATCCTCTGCTTTTCATGCTGTCTGCAGTTTCAATGGCATTTTCCAGTGACCAGGTAACCATTATGGACAAAATTGTTATGCCGTGACCTGCCCTTTCAAATATGCTTCCGTTTGATACATCCCTGCCTATGCATTTTTGCGCATCCGACACTTCCTTAATCTTTGCCTTAAACTTAGGCACGAAGCGAAGAGACATGGACAAGATAAGAGAAAGGGAGGGTATTAGCCTTCCGAACAAGTAGACAAATTTATCAGAAGTCATAACCTCATTATAGCAGGAAAACCAGCATACCATTGCCGCAAGCATGCAAGAAGCGGCAATCCCATAGACAATTGACTCAAGGGTCAAGGGGTTTCCCGTATGAAGGTAGGTCAATATTGTTGCCCCCTCATGATTGAAGGCAGGGTTAATCAGAGCCGCAGCAAGCATCATGGGAAGAAGAAAGATGAAATTAAACTTAGCCGCCCGCCTTCCTTTCAATGATATTGAATATATGAAAGCGCACGTGAGAGAAATTCCCAAACATACGGGATGCATGAATATCATTGAAAAAGCAAATACAAAAGCAAAATAGGAGAAGTTGACCAAGGGATGGTATAAAGAAAATGCATCCCTCATATCATTCTCCCAGGGCGTAAAAACCGCCCACATCCACACCTAAATCACAGGTATAGACCCATTCTATTATATCTCCGTCCTTTAGCTGATATCTTGAACAGCCGTAGTTGGGAAACCAGTTGTTTACCTTGTACATCCAACCTGACAGCTCCCCGCAGTCAAATTCGTAAAGATTATTTATCCCTTCAATATAAACAGAATTGTATATGGGTGTATTCACAAATTCCATATGTATTTTTGCTTTCTTCATTTCCCTATGCAAAACATTGAAAACACTTTCGCCCTGGTAGAAGGTAACCTTGGTTGCGGGAAAAATTACACCGTCCTCAGGTACAAGTTCCACCTTTTCCTTATCCAGCCAACTGATATTATCAAGTATGGTATCGCAGCGGACAGAAAGGGTGCAAGTAAATTCCACATCAGAAATTTCGGCATTTTGCGGTTCAACGGGCACGGGCTTCCCTTGGGGAACCGGATCTGTCAAATACTTATCCTTTCCCGTAACTGTATCAATGACCATTCCCTGCTCCCGGGAATAGTCCTTTGAGCCCTTTTCCACTCCCGGTGATGATAATCCTCCCGCCATTTCTTTTGCAAGCTCTATTTTTTCAGAAGCTGAAAGCCCTCCTTCAATGCCCCCCGGACGGGTCTCAATGCCGGCATCTTCTTTTTCATCAGATTTTTCTGCTCCTTCTATTTCTTCTTTATTTTCCTTGTCCGAATCTATATCCGCAATTTCCGTTTCTTCATTTATATCTGCATCTTCAGGTTCTGACAATTCTTCCTTGGGCCTTTCCAAGGGCAGGGACAGCTCCGGGCTTTTATCAGCCGCATCCGGCTGTGCCCCCTTCGGCACACTGCTCACCTTCCAACCTTGAAGGCCGGGAGCACTACCCCCGTACCAAAATGCGGCAGCAAGAACTGCTATAATAAAAACAAAGACAATAATCTTATTTTTTCCTATTTTCATGGTTACCTCCCTATGGACGGCTCTGCTTTTTCTTGTCTACAACAAGTTTGCCGCTCCAAGCATATTAAAGAGCATCTGAGCCATTTCGGATCTTAGGACATTATCATTTGACCTTATATCCAAGTCTTCTTGATTCAATATATTTTCAGCATAGCAAAATGCCAAGGATTCACGGGCCCAGTCCGCTGATTTCACATAATCTCCGAACTGTGCCAAAATATCCCGGATAACCCCGCCTTCAAGCTCCGTATCCATGCCGCATAATTTCGCAGCTCTTGCAACCATAACAGCAGCCTCTTGTCTTGTGACCGTCCCCTTGGGATTAAATGCTGTATCGGATATTCCTTTAATTATGCCATATTTTGCAGCAGCTCCCACAAAGGGTGCATACCAGTCACCGGAATTTACATCCTCAAATTTATCTGTTCCAACCGGAACCAATCCCAAGCCCTTTACAATAATAGTCGCAAATTCCGCACGAGTCATGCTTGCTTCCGGATCATAAATATTTTCCGTCTTCCCGTTTATAATTTCTCTTGATGCCAGGGCTTCAATTGCAGGCTGGTTCTTATGGGCATAAACACCGGTTATATCATCAAAGGTACGGCCCGGCACGGTTATGGGTTGGTACAGAACATCTTCATGTTTATGGGCAAGCCCGCTTCCCGGTGCCGCAATCTCTGCAGTTCCGGTAATCTTAAGAGAATCCCCCATACGGTAGAGGCTGTTTTTTCCCAGAAGTGCTCTCTGAGCGGCAACAAGGCCGTAAAATCCCTGTTCTGAAGCCATTTGATTGGATCCGCTTCCGTTTGCCGTATGTAAAAATCCGTTGCCCTTTAAATAAAAGGTCATAAGGTTATCCAACATGGTAAGATCATTTTTTACAAAACGCGAATCGTCTAAGGGTATGCCCAACTCGCAAAGAGCAACTATCATTTGAACGCAGCTTTCAGAATTGGGTGTTCCCCAGCTTGAAAAGCCCCCCTGTGCATTTTGTTGTTTTGACATGCATTCCAAGGCCTCTTCACTTGCCTTTACAACCTCCGGTCTGTCCTGATACTTTGCCAGGGCCTGCAAAGCCATCCCTGTTATATCCGGGTCGGATACACCATCCCCTGACGAGGCTGCGGAAGTTCCTCCAAATAAGGACCATCCCCCGTCAGGCAGCTGGCATTCTAAAATTCTTTTTATGTACAAATCCCTGCTTGCCTGTGTTTTGGCATCCGGATTTACAGGTATGGGATAATTTCCCGAATCAAGCGCAATAAGTGCCCATATAGGTCCGTTCAGGCCCTGCCATATTGTTTTATCATAATCACCCAAGGCCTTAGTTAAATCGTATCCTCCAACATCCCTGGCATCCTTGCCTATGGAGGACAAGGCTACAATAAGTCGGGAATACTCCGTATACTTCTTATCATGCAAATTGCCCTTAAGTGATTTGACATAGGCTTCCACGGTTGCATGGTATCTTTCATAATATTCCTCCGGAACCTCATAACCGGACCGGGCAAGACCTAAAACAGCCCACTCCCCGCCTATGGAGCCCACCTGGGGGTTTGCAACAGTTTTATACATGTATGCTGCCGTATCCTTTACGGCGGCATCAAGAGCAGCGCCATCCGTCGCCCCCAATACAGGTGTTGCAACACCGGTAATAATCATCATGCTGATAATTAGTATTGATAGTATTCTTTTAATATTTTTCATTATAGTTCTCCCTTCAAATATATATAGTTTGTTTTTACTGTTCAAAATTTGTTTCTAATATATTGCAAGCTTCTTTTTTAATAAATATTCGAACAAATACTTTCTCATTCCTAAGGATTCTTTTAAGCTGCCGGCAACTGAGCCGAAAAATTCAAGGCACCTGTCACGCTCCTTATCTGCCGCTTTCTTTTGTCCGTAATATGTTTCAACAAAAATCTCCGTAAGAAATTCCATTTCTGCTATGGAAACAGGCAAACCTTTCTCATTGCACAAAGCAAGATACTCATAGGGGGTTTCTCCGCGACCCTTCTCTATACCGTAGAGGGAAAGAGAATCAATGATATATACATATATTCTTCTTATTGATTCATTATTTTCAGATTTTTTTGTTTTGTAAAACCAGACCCCATATTTTATCATCCTGTAAAGAAGATACAGAATTATAAGGCAAACCGCCAACATAATTGCTGCCATAAGAAGCCTTAAAAAGTCGATTTTATTGCTTTGGCCACCGCCACCTTCATTGGGATCAGGTGGTTTCTCATAATTTTGCTCAGGCTCCTGCTCATACATTATAGATAATTCAAGCTTGTCATTCATATTAGGTTTTAATATATATTCATAAATTGCATATGTTCCGACAGAAACTAAGGTCATAGCAATTATCAAAATAATCACATACGATAAAAAGGGTGCTTTTTCAGCCTTAAATCTTTTGGCATTCTCCGAAAAAATAGCTTGGCACAACAAAAGGCATATGCAAAACAGGGATATGAGAAAGAGTATTATGTTGACCTTTCTCCCAAGCAAGTCAAGTATGAACACGAGAATTATATTATATAAGAAAATTAAAACGGTATCCTGCTTAGGAAGAATGTACAGATAGACTGTAGGTAGGGTCAAAAGCAGTATGATTGCAAATATAGCGGAAAAGATACCCACATCCTCAAAGAACTGAAGTTCCGTGAATGAAAGCAGCAAGGCTATCACAAGGCATAAAATATTTCTGAATAATTTACTTGTGCTTGTCATTTCGCTCCTCCCAAGGCTCTTGTAAATTCCTTTGCATCCCTTATAAGGCTATAATTAATTCCACTCTTTTTCAAGCGGCTCATAGCAGAATCATCGGTAAAACCTGTGCTGCTTTCAGGCTCTGCCAAGAAAAGGCGGGGATATTTTCCCTGCATTTTGGAGTCAGCAAGCAAATCTGCAAGCTCAAAACTTATCCTGGCCGTAAGAATTATCATATTGTCAAAGGATACATTTGTATTGGAATATTTATCTATTAAAAATTCCAAGGGTAATTTTTCCTGACCCTTGGGAAAGGAATATACAAACTCAGCTAAGTCATCATAATCTTTAATATAAATATATGATGGATTTCCCCCCTCAAAGAATACTAAATTAAGGGCATATCCTTTGTCCAAGGCATATAAGGATGCTGCATAGGCACTTTCAAATATGCAATCATACACATCAGCGGAGTAAGGATAATTTTCCTCCTTGAAATAAGGCAAGTCCATATAAATGCTTATCCCGTTTACGGCATCTGTATTTATAATTTTGGTCATAAGGGAGCCTGAATGGGCGGAAAGTTTCCAGTGAATATTCTTAATGCTATCCCCCGGTATGTATTCCCTTACATCGTTAAACTCGCCGCCCTTTATTTTTTGGGCCACATTGTAATCGACGGAAAACAAGGGATTAACCGTGTTTATTTCATAATTATCAATAGTGTAGAGCTTAGGTTTTACTGTAAATTCCTTCCTCCACAGGACGGACTTATATAAAAACAACAAATCTATAAAGCCGTAAAATTTAATTTTAGATACTTTAATCTCAAATTTCCCCACATGGGGGAATTTTATTTTCAGCATTATGTCTATTTTTTCTTTAGATTTAATAATAAAATCATATTCATAATTCTGAACCCCATAACCGTCTGAACTTGTAACTTTTACGGAAAAGGAAACCCTTGGCATAACCAGTACACTTCTGTTCTCTATTGCTATAGAATAATAATCTTCTGACAGCCTTTCAAATTCCTTTAATGAATTATTCCCTATATCCATTTTAAAGCTTTTAATAATAATTAATATATAGCCGTATGAAACTGCAAGCAGAAGCACCATAAACACGAAAGGGACATAGCTTATGGCTGATTTTATAATAAATGCCGGACCTAAAACTGTTAAAAATATAGTAAGTAAAAATAAAACCTTTCTGTTAAGCATTTTTCCTGTGCTCCTTAAGCTGTTTACCTGCAGGAACCTCGACTTCCTTAAGAATTTCAGCCATAATGTCGGCACGGGATTTTTTGTTTATCTTTGCTTCATGAGTCAATATGAACCTGTGAGGCAGCACATGGGGAGCAAGATACTTGATATCATCGGGAATAACATATTCCCTTCCCTTGTAAAGAGCCAAGGCACGTCCCATATTATAAAGCGCTATGGAACCCCTGGGGCTTGAGCCTAAAAATATATCCTTATTGTTTCTGCTGGCATACACCAGGTCCACAATATATTTTTTCACCACGTCGCTCACAAAAATATTTTCAATGTATCTTTTAACTCCTACTATATCCTCTCCGTGAGCTACAGCCTTTAATTGGCTTTTTTCTTCATTTTTCATGGATATTATGCGTGCCTCTTCATCCCTGCCCGGATATCCCAAAGATACTTTAACTTGAAATCTGTCAATTTGTGCTTCAGGCAGCTGGTAGGTCCCAAGGTTTTCGATTGGATTCTGGGTTGCAAGAACCATGAAGGGCTCTTCTAATTTATATGTTTTCAAATCCACCGTGACCTGTTTTTCTTCCATAACCTCAAGTAAGCTTGATTGTGCCTTTGCGGATGCCCTGTTTATTTCATCTGCCAACACAAAATTACTCATGGCTGCTCCCGGTCTGAATTCAAATTCTCCTGTTTTTTGATTATAAATCGAAAAGCCCGTAATATCTGACGGAACTATGTCCGGAGTAAATTGTATTCTCTTAAATTTACAGTCAACACTCTTAGCCAATGCCGAAACAAGGCTTGTCTTCCCCACACCCGGTATATCCTCTATAAGAACATGCCCTCCGCTTGCCATGCTCAAGACCACAAGTTCAACTGTCTCATTCTTGCCTATAATTACTTTTTCAATATTTTCTACAATGCTATTTAAAACAGCAGAATATTTTTCAATATCAGTTATCATTTATTATCTATTGGCCTCCCTAATATTAATCCCTTGCATACAATAAAAGCTGCCACCGGGCAGCTTCTTATTTTAAATAATATAAGCTGATTAATCCCACCGAAAAATCGCTGAACATAAAAAGGCAGGTTTCCTGACTGAACATCATCCTCATTTCCCATCTTCCCAAATTAGCAATTCAGTGATTTTCCGGAAAAATCGTCCGTTCTACAGTAGCGGGGGCTGTTGTGTTTTACACATTCCCTATTATCCGA
>CAZTXR010000055.1:0-9544 GCA_964617605.1 uncultured Clostridia bacterium
TTACGCCGGTTGTTGATGACCCTTATGTTTATGGTCAAATAGCAGCTGCAAATTCATTAAGTGATGTATATGCCATGGGCGGTGAGCCAAAGTTAGCACTTAATATTACATGCTTTCCTTTAGATTTAGACAAGGAAATTATAAAAAATATACTTCAAGGTGGTCATGACAAAGTAAGAGAAGCAAATGCAATGATTATTGGCGGTCATACAGTAGAAGATAAGGAACCTAAATACGGATTATCCGTAACCGGATTTATCAATCCAAAGTATGTGGTTACCAACAGCAATGCAAAGCCGGGAGATCTTTTAATTCTGACAAAACCTTTGGGTATCGGTATTTTGAATACCGGTATCAAAGCGGGAATAGTAAGTGAAAAAGGATATAAAAGAGCTATTCATACCATGTCTGAATTAAATAAATTTTCAAAGGATGCAATGATGAAGGTTGGTGTTAACAGCTGTACAGATGTAACAGGGTTTGGTTTGTTAGGTCATGCATTTGAGATGGCTGATGGAAGCAATGTTACCATCAAATTTACTTCCTCATCAGTACCGATTATTGAAGAAGCTTTGGACTTGGCAAGAATGGGTATAATACCTGCCGGGGCTTACAGAAATATGGAGTATATAAAAACTCAAGTTAAAATTTCAGAAAAAGTAGCTCAAGAATTAATCGACTGCATGTATGATCCTCAAACATCCGGAGGTCTTTTGATTTCAGTGGAAAAAAATAAAGCAGACAACCTGCTTAAGGAGCTTAAAAACAGTGCAACAGCCTATGCAATAGTAGCTGAAGTATTGGAAAAGTCAGATTACAGCATAATTGTAGAATAAATTTTAGTTTTATTTAAAATAAACTTAGGGACTGACAAGGTCAGTCCCCGTGTTTAGAACAACTAAAAATCTATGGATGGATTGTTTATATCAACTATGTACTTTCTGCATTTTCCTGAGAATCTGTTTGTGATAAGCTCTTCTATACGGTTCATTGCTTCATAAAGTGATGAGCCTTCTTCATATTCAAATCCTACAAGCTGGAAAAATACATCACTGCTGTCAAGGGTTACCTTGCCTAATTCACTTTGTCTCCAAACCCATTTCAATGTTTGAACTATATTGCCGCTTGTAAATATGAGCTCTCCTTCATGGACATCTTCATAATTTTCTGAACCAAAAGGCAAAAAGATATCTCCCTTTCTGCTGTAGCGAACTTCTAAATCCTCATGGATATCCTTTAAATCATGCCCCCCAAGAGATATTCCCTCTTCAATTGACACTGCATTGCATAAGTCAACCAAAGCATTTATAACCGGTAGCTTACCGCCTTTTACTATTCTTTTAAACATTGCTTCCACAGAAGCAGGATATTTATTGGGATTGATGCCGGATTTTTGCATAACTTCCCTGTACAAGGATACATTGTGCAAATTCCTTATTTCTTCAGGCTTTATTTCATTCCTCATTTTGTTTTCTGCATTTCTTAATCTTCCTTCATCATCTTCCCCTGTAGCGGAATTTTTTAAATTATTACCTACCAATATTCCGAATTTTATATTAGGATTTAATTTAAAAATAGATTTATCAATAGTATATTTCATATGGTCTCCTTTGTTATAGTTCTACCATAATTGGCTCATGGCCTGTGTATGGCAGGAATTTTTCTGTTATATCCATTGCCTTGATTTTAAGTGTTGTAGTATTAACACATGGATGAAAACCTACATATTCACCCTCCAATGCTTCCTTATCAATTATTAAATTCACCTTATGCTTTTTATCAAAAATTAGTCCAAAAATACTTAAGGAGCCGGGAGTTATATTTAATAATTCTTCCATAAATGTAGCATTCGCAAATGAAAGTCTTGCACAATTCACTTGCTTAGATAAATCCTTAGTAATGAATTTTTTGTCTCCCGGCATAATTAAAAGATAAAATTTCGTTTTTTGAGAATTACATAAGAATAAATTTTTACATGCTTTAACTCCAAGAAACTTTTCTGCTTCTTGGAGTGATTCTATTGTCATAGCTTCCTGATGATTGACCCCTGTATATTTAATATTTAATTTATCTAATATTTCATAGGTTTCTATTTCTTTTTGAAGAATGCTTTCAGATGATGGTTTAGAATAAAATAATGTGTATTCTGATTTATTTTCCACTTTATTGCCCCCTTTATTGAATTGGTTTACAGAAATTTATTTCTGTAAACCAATTAGTTTTTATACAGCTTTTGTTTCAGATTTTTCAGTATCTTCTTTTCTTATCTTTTCAATAAGTTCTGATTCAAGTAATTGGGGATTGTAAAAATATTTTTCCAAGAGCTTAAAACTCCTTGCGTAATATACCCCGTCACATATTCTTTCATCCATTGTGTAACCTACTTGACAGCATTTTTTTACAACTACCTGGTCATTTTCTACTATAGGCATTTTAACCGTCTTTCCAAGGGCAGCAAATATACCTGTTGTTCCAAAATCATAGAGATGATGATATATATAATTTGTGTCTATTGATTTTAAGTAAGTAAAAAATAAGGTAGTGTGGAAGGGGCTTGCATCTACTACACCTTTTGGAAGCATATTGTATTTATCCATTGCTTTTAATAATCCAACCAATGTCTTTTTCACGAATCCCGGCATAGACATTACCAATTCAGCCAGTTTATCAGTAGCTGTGCTCTCATCATAAGAAAGTGCCCGGGCTATATTCCTATCTATATTTTCAGCTATATCAAATATATTTTCTTTGCCTGTAAATTCAAATTTTACGGTTGTTTCTTCTCCTTCATCCCTAAGGGAGCGTTTAACGGCCATTGAAACATATATTTTGTTTCTTTGATATATCTGATTGTTCATTATAAAACGGTTAAGCTGCGGTCTTTCGGCTAAAAGTCTAACATAAGCAGCAATAAATACATGCATATAAGTAAAACTGTAACCTGTCTTCTTTTTCTCTATAATATAGTTATCTATAGTTTCAGACGGGAAAATTTGCTTTGAGAAATTTTGTGAATCACTTCGTTTTTCCATTATATATGGTATTATCTTCATAAATGGGTTCAGATCTTTAAGTAAATAGCCGTCACTTCTTCTCATACTACCTCCAAACATGGTTTCATGGATGCCTATAATCTAATAATTCATATAAAAGAATACCACACTTTTCGCATGGTATCAATTAATTTATATTTTTTAATTTTCAATATAAAGGAATTTTGTTAACTTATTCAATAATTTTGTAGACAGATTTTCCGTCTATATATGTTTCAATTATTTGTGTTCCTAAGATTTCTTGGTCATTTTGCAAATTAAACAAATCCCTGTCAAGTAAAATAAAATCTGCGAATTTTCCAACCGATATAGAGCCTTTAATACTTTCTTCTCCCGATGCATAAGCGCCTTCAATCGTATATGCTCTTAATGCCTCATCCATAGAAAGTTTTTCATTAGGAAGATAAACCTTCTTATTATCTCCTGTAATTCCTTTTCTTGCTACTGCCGTATAAATATTTGGCATAGTGTTAAATTTCTCAACGGGACTATCTGTTCCAAAGGATGCATGTATGCCTTTGTCAATCATTGTTTTCCATGCATAAGATGTTTGAGCCAAATTATTTCCTACCCTGTCATATACAATATTCATGTCATAATCTATAAATATGGGCTGAATGTATGTTATTACATTCAATTGTTTTATGCGGTTTAAAAGACCTTCATCTGTTATTTGGCAATGAACTATTCCATGCCTTAAATTATGCGAGGGAAATTCATTTTGAGCATTTTCTATGGCATCTAATGACATCTCTATCGCTTTATCCCCTATTGCATGTATTGCCACAGGACAATAATTCTTGTGAGATAATAAAACCAATTCATTTATTTCATCCTGAGTCATTATTTCAATACCCTTTGTTGACGGACAGTCATTGTAAGGATTTCTTAATGCTGCGGTTCTTGCACCCAGGGAGCCGTCAGTAAACAACTTGATACATACTATGCGATATTTGTTGTTGCCCCAACCATGATTATATCCCTTTTCAAAAAATACTTTTAGCGAATCAATATCAGGAATTGAGCATTGCTCACCTATACGGACCTTGAGCCTTCCTTCTGAATCTAATTCTTTCAAGGCTTGAAACAATAAATTATAATCTCTTTCTGTTGTATATCCTATGTCATCGGTTTGCATGGATGTTAAACCTTGTGCCAAAGCATGATATTGTGCTTCGTCCATTATATTCTTTATTGTTTCTAAATCCTGATCATAAATACTGGTCTTAACTATGGATAATAAGCCTTCCTTAATTACACCGTTCGGCTCGCCGTCCGGCAAGGTTTCAATTAAATCTCCGTATTGTTTTGCTCTTTCTTTATTAAGACCCGTTAATCTGAGTGCTGCAGAATTTAATACTGCCACATGGAAGCAAGCACGCATAATAATTGTGGGAATATCGCCGCTTACACTGTCTAAGTCAAATTTGTTAGGAAATCTTTTCTCATCGGTAAAATAATCTTGATTCCAGCCTTCTCCTTCAACCCAGGATTTATTATCAGCTTCCCTATTTTCTATGTTTTTCTTAATTCTTTCCTTTATTTCATCGATACTTTTAGCAGCTGCTAAATCGACACTTTTTAAGCTTTTGGCAAAATGCAAAAAATGCATATGCGAATCATTAAAACCCGGCAATACAAAATGACCCTTTAAGTCTACTTCCCTGAAGCTTTGGTTTTTCAAGTATTCCCTTGCACCTGCTTCAGTTCCTACATAAACAAACATATTGTCCTCAACTGCAAATGCATCCGCAAGAG
Organism: uncultured Clostridia bacterium; assembly: GCA_964617605.1. Taxonomy (GTDB): domain Bacteria; phylum Bacillota; class Clostridia; order Tissierellales; family Sedimentibacteraceae; genus Sedimentibacter. The sequence continues at coordinate 4,812 of CAZTXR010000055.1, forward strand.
ACACTTCATCCATCGTATGGATGTTTCCGTTTTTAAATAATGTTTTCAATACTTCCTCCCATATATTTTGAATTTTTAATACTATCCACACCTGCAGCTTAACTCATAATCAGCTTCTTTCTATTTTAACCTTGCTTCCCCCTAATCCTGCCACTGCAGGTGATACTGTTAACTTTAGGGGTACTCTGTTTTTTATGGATTCCACATGGCTTATTATACCTATTGATAATTTATTGTGATGAATTTTCTCAAGAGAATCCATTACAATGTCAAGCAAGTTATCATCAAGAGTGCCAAATCCCTCATCAAGGAAAAACAGTTCAAGGGGTGCTGTTCCCTTAAGCTGGATTTGGGAAGATAAGGCCAAGGCTAAGGCAAGTGATGCAACAAAAGTTTCTCCGCCGGACAATGTAGATGCATCCCTTTGGGCTCCGCCATTTTTGTAGTCCCTTATTAAAAATTTTCCATTCTCATCAACTTCAAGCCCATAGGTTCCGGCTGTTATTTCTCTGAGTTTTTTACTTGCTTCGATTGACACATATTTAAGCTGGTTAGCTGCAACAAATTCAACAAATTTTTTGCCCCTGAACAATTTCTCTAAATCGTTTAACAAGGACATCTTATAATCCAACTCTTGTTTTTGCAATGATAATTCACTTTTAATCTTCACTTTGGCTGCTATGGATTTTAATTCCACCTCCAAGCCGGTTACGTATTTTTGCAGTTCATTAACTAAGATTGTCTTTTCATTCTTGCTGGTTTGGATTTCATTCCACTCTTCTTCAGATAAACTTCTCTTGTTTATTTTTTTGCTTAAGCTTTCAAGAGCTCCTTTAAGCTCTGAAAGATTTGTATTATATTCATTTATGCTTGCTTTAAGCAATTCTATTTCTTCCTTGGCAATAAAATTATTCTTTGCTTCATAAATATCCTTAATTCCTTCCTCAGACATTACTCTGTTTAACTTATCCTTATCTTCAATGCTTCTGTCTTGCAAGCTTAAGAGATTTCCTTGAAATGAGATTATTTGATTATTTATTTCTTGAAAGAGCTCTTCACTTTCATTTTTTTTCTTTTCACATAATTCAAACAGTTTTTCAATATCTTTAATTAATTTTGCTGTTTCATTCTTTGAAAATTCAAGGTTTTTCGTATCTCCTGCCTTAATTTTTACAGCCAATAATTTTTCTTCTATATTTTTTGACTTTTCACTTACTATTGTTTTCTTTTCTTTTAGTTCAATTTGCAAGTTATTTAATTCGGTGCCTAAATTGTCTTTATTGCCTTGCTCTTCATTTAATTGATTCCTTATATCCCTAATCTGCTTTTCTAAGGATAATCTTTCTTTCTCCTTCTTGTCAATATCAATTCTCGTCAATTTAAAGTCTTCAACATAGATTTCATTTTTAAGAAGTGATAATTTCCCTTCTGTTTCTTTTAATTCTTGAGTTTTAGTTTCTTTGTCTGCTTGTAATTTTTTCGACAGATCTTTCTTGTACATAAGTAAATTATTATAATTGTTAAAATCTATAAGAAGACCATTTTTTTCTTCAGTAAGTGTTTGTACCTTTTTTTCCAGAGAATTTTTTTCAGAATTATACTTATTTAATGCTTCATATAAGTCAGTAAATTTTCCCTGCAATTCTTCAACAGAATTATTTTTATAATCTTCACCTAAATCATTAAGTTTTAAAATATTATCATTAATACTTTCTTTTTCGGAAATATATCTTTCATTTAATTGAATTGTTTCCGCGGAAAGCCTTTCATAACTGTGTTCTTTATTTTTAAGAGCTTCTCTTAATTTTTCCCCATTGCCCTCTTGACCTAATATCACAATATTTTCTTTGTGATGCTCCATAGACCCGCACACAGGGCACATATCTCCTTCCATTAAGGATTCCCTCAATGTATGTGCCAAGTTTTCAGTTTCTAATGCTTTAATATCATTCCTTAATATATTAATTTCTTCGTATAAATGAACCCTTTCTTTTTCCTTTTTTTCAAATTCCTTTTTAAGCATTTCTGCTTTCTCTTGGCTCTTTTCTGTTAATAATCTATATTCATTGTGTTTGTCCCACTTGTCTTTAATATATGTCAGTTTTTCTTTCAAACCAAACAATTCATCCTGGTTCCCGGGACATTTATCAATTAAATTTTGTAAATCATTAGTGGCATTTACAAAGAACACTTCTTTTTCATTCAGCATTTTTGACAGCTTTTCGCTCTTGTCCCTTGCTTTTTCAATATTCACATTTGTTGAACTTATCTCTTTTTCTATATTATCAATTTGTCTTTTTATTCCTTCACATTCATTTAATATAAGGAAACCTTCATTTACCTTGTTTTTAAATTCTTCTGCTACTTTAAGTGCTTCTGTCTTATTTTCCTTATTATTAATTTCGTTATTTAAATCAACTATATTTTGATTGCTGATTTCCATTTTTTTATTAGTTGAGTTTAATTTTTCTTCAATTTTAACAATATCTGAGCCTAGGGTATTTTTATCAATTATTAATAAATCAAGTATTCTTTTTTCTTCAATTGCTTCCGTTATTTGCTGTTCTTTTATTTTAAGCAGTGGGAGCTCTTCATCTTTTTTCTTTTTTGCTTCCAAGAGATTTGTTTCAGCCTGTTTTTTGTCATTTTTGATTGTTTCTGCCCTCTTGTTCAGTTTTTCAATATCAGATTTTACTCTTTCAATTTGTTTTAGTGTATCCTCATATCCGTCTACATAGGCTTTAACCTTTAGGGCACTTTCACCGGATTTTACCTTCTGTTTTTGTAAATTTATTTTATCTTCCTGCTTTTTTAAAGTTTGCTCCTTTTTATTATGTTCTTTAAGTTCATTTTGCAGCTGCCATAATTCCCTGCCTTCGTTAAAAGCTTTTTCTATATGGGTTAATTCTTCCCTAAAGGCAATAAGCTGCCCTTGAGTTTCAATCAGTTTATTATTCTTTTCCTCTAATATTTCATCACTCACATCTTTATAGCTCTTAAGTTCGCCTTCAAGAATATTTAATTTTTGATTTTCTTCTTTTATTCTAAAACTAAGCTTATATGATAATTCATCCCCATATTTTTGCAGATTAAAAAGCCTTTCAAGCATTTCCCTTCTGTCTTTGCCTTCAAGTTTTAAAAATTCACTGAATTTTCCTTGGGGGAGAACAACTGTCCTTGTAAAATCATCTAATTTAAGCCCTATTATTTCTTCACACCTTTTTGTAACATTTCTTGCCTTATCTTCTAAAACCTGCTCTCCATCGGTTAAGTCAATAATTATTGCAGATTTTGTCAAGACATTGCCTGATTTATCCCTTTTAAACTCTCGTCCTACCTTATAGCGTCTTACTTCCTTGTCTGCAATCTGAAATTCATAGCTTACAGACATGGAATTACAATTTGTATTCATATAATTTGTGCTTTTTCTTGACACCTCACCGTAAAGAGCCAGGGTAATGCCGTCAAGTATTGTTGATTTTCCGCTGCCTGTGGGTCCAAATATGCCAAACAGACCCTTTTCTGTAAGCTTTTCAAAGTTAACTTCCTGAACTTCAATAAAGCTGTTGAGCCCTTTTATTTTAAGATTAATTGGTCTCATAGTCTTCCTCCCGGTTAAGAATTTCAAGGAGCAGGTCCATAAGTTCCTGCTGAGGTTCAAGGTGTCTTTCTTTTATATAAAAATCCTTGAATATTTCCTCAAATGACTTCTCGGAAAAACTGTTTAAATCAATTTCTTCTGTATTTCCCCCCTTAATAATAGGCGAAATTTCAAGAATATCGCTTTTTGCTGACTTCATCATTTTTATTTCATCTTCTCTTAAATATCTGTCAGTATTAATTTCGAGATAAACCCAGCAATCCTTGTCCTTATTTTCTTCACACATATCTATTGCTTCCTCTATACTGTTACATTTCCATATTTCTATAGGCTTGTATACCTTAAGGTCAATTTCCTTTACACTACATTCTTCATTTGCTTTCACATCTACAATAAAAGCTTTTTTATTAAAATTTGTTTCTTTTTTGCTGTAATGTATGGGTGAGCCTGCATATCTGGCCCTTCTGTTTGTTCCTGGAACCAACTGTGGCTTGTGGATGTGTCCTAAGGCGATATATTGCGCATTTACGGGAAGGCACCCTCCATCGACAATAAAGCTGCCTCCAAGCTGGACATTTCTTTCCGAGCCAGCTTCCTCGCTTCCCATGGCGAATAAATGAGACACTGCTATATTTATGGTGTCGTCCCTGTATTTTTTGCTTAGTGAATCAAAAAGTACTTTGATTCTTTCGCTATATGATTTAACTTTTTCTTCTTCTTCGTCCATAGCATCGTATATAACTTCATTAAGTCTTTTTTCGCTCGGGTATGGAACTGTCAAAATTACTGCCCTTTCATTGTTTATTTCAACTTCCACAAAACCTTCTCCGGAATCAACAACCCTGTGTCTGCCATACACTCCTGTATCCGCAACTGACTTGGGAGTACCAAGCATTATGATTCCATGATCCCTGGCCAAGGGTCCCGCCGCCACCAACCGTTCCGGATTGTCATGGTTTCCTGCAATCACCAAGGTAATTCTTTCACCATTTGATGAAAGTTTTTTTAATGTATCATAAAACATTTTTTCAGCTCTCGAAGGCGGATTGGCACTATCATATATATCTCCTGCAATAATAACCATGTCCACATTTTCTTCTTTAACTATTTCAATAAAGTCATTAAGAAATGC
>CAZTXR010000056.1:0-9439 GCA_964617605.1 uncultured Clostridia bacterium
GCAGTTTCAGCTTTGCATTCGCACAAGATGCAGAAACTACTAAAATTACTATTATTCACACAAATGATACCCACGCAAGATTAGAGGGTACAGCTACAGAGATAGGTTTTGCAAAAATAGCAACCTTAATTAAGGAAGCTAAAGAGGCAAATCCTAACACATTAGTACTTGATGCAGGTGATACACTTCACGGGATGCCCATAGTCAATATCAGCAAAGGCGAAAATGCCATAAAGGTATTGGAAGCAGCAGGATATGATTATATGACTTTAGGTAATCATGATTTTAATTATGGCTACGAAAGACTTTTGGAGCTTAGGGATTTAAGTTCGGTAGAAATGATCAGCGCAAATATTATTAAAGATGGTGAAAATCTTTTTAATCCTTATGTAATTAAAGAGATGGGTGGGGTTAAAATAGGTATATTCGGACTTACCACTCCAGAAACAGCATACAAGACAAGCCCCTCTAATGTTGAAGGATTAATATTTGCGGATTCCATCGAAGTTTCCAAGAAGATGGTTGAAGAACTGAAAGATAAGACAGATATTATAATAGCATTAGTACACATAGGCTTGGATGAAAGCTCAGTTATAACATCTAAAGCAATTGCAGAAGCAGTTGAGGGAATTGATCTTATAATTGACGGGCACAGCCACACCTTGCTGGAAAATGGACTGCTTATTAATAATACACTAATTGCACAGACAGGCAATTACGATCAAAATTTAGGCTATATCAACATAGAAGTTCTTAATGGCCAAGTTGTAAGCAAAACAGCTGAGCTCCTAAAAGCAGAGGCAGCTGCAAATACAGAGCCTGACCCTGATTTAAACAAGGTTATAGAAGATATAAAAGCAGCAAATCAGCCTATATTTGACCAGGTTGTTACCAAAACCGATATATACTTAGATGGACTTAGAGAGAATGTAAGAACAAAGGAAACAAACCTTGGCAATCTGTCTGCCGATGCGGTAAGAGCTGCTTCAGGCGCTGATATAGGCTTTGTAAACGGCGGAAATATCAGAGTTGATATTCAACCGGGAGATATTACTTTTGGCAAAATAGCTGAATTATTCCCCTTTGGAAATACTGTTCAGGTTAAGAAGGTTTCAGGCGACACCTTGGTAAAAATTTTAGAGCATTCAGTCAGCGGCTATCCCGCAACCCAGGGAGGCTTCTTCCAGGTAAGCGGCCTGGCATTTTCATTTGACCCTTCAAAAGAAGTGGGTTCAAGAGTTGTTGAAGTTATAGTCGGTGATAAACCTTTGGATACAGCTGCAGAATACACGGTTGCTATCAATGATTTCTTAGGTGAAGGCGGAGACGGATATGAAATGCTTAAGGATGGCGAAGTTGTTGCAGAAGTTGGCACTTACGAAGAAGTGTTTGCAGATTATTTAAACACTAACGGAACTGAGGGAATCGAAGTTTCCGGAAGAATAAAAGTAATAGAAGCTCCTGTTGCAGAACCTGCTCCTGTTGAACCGGCACCGGTTATTCCTGCACCTGTTGAGCCTGCTCCTGTTGAACCGGCACCTGCAGAAGTAACTTACATAGTAATTTCAGGAGATGTTTTGTGGAAAATAGCAGCTCAATACAATTTAACTTATCAGGAATTGGCTGAATACAATGATTTAGCAAATCCGCATTTGATTTATCCTGCTCAAGTATTAAAAGTACCTGCTAAATAATCAAGATATTTAAACAGCAAAGGATCCTTCATTGTTATCAATATAATGAAGGATCTTCTCTTTTTAAGGTAATAACCGTCAATTCCGGTACAGCCATAAATCTCAAAGGAACTGTTGATGTGCCTAAACCAATATTTACATATATCTTGGTCTGTCTGTAATTATCAATATTATACATTCCCCTTTTATACTTTTGTGCCAAAAGCGGGGTATAACTTATGAATGGCAGATTTATCTGCCCTCCGTGACTATGACCGGTTAAAAACAAATCTGCATTGTATTGGAGAAAATATTCTGCCACATCCGGTTCATGGCTTAATATTATGTTGTAATAATCCTCATCTAAATAACTGACTATAACTTCTTCATTGAGCGTGCCAAAAATTGAATCATCCATACCTATAATAATAATATTATATTCGTCTATTTTAACTCTTTCATTTAATAGCAACTTGAATCCGCTCTTCTCCATTATCTGTTCGTATGCTCTTTCTGCACCGCCACCGTAATCATGATTTCCGTATACCGCATATTTACCCAATGGTGCCTTTATTTCACTTAAAGCCTCCCATATTTCGTGTATATTGCCTTTATCTTCATATTTGTTATATCGTTCTAATAGGTCTCCTGTAAAAACAACAATATCCGGAACTTCCTTGTTTATTTTATCGACTATCTTTCGCAATTTACCAACATTAAAAAATTTGCATATATGGGTATCTGAAAATTGAATTATTCTTATATCGTTTTTATCACTTAGTAAATTACTGCAGATATTTTCATATTGAATTGTCAATAATGCAGGTTCAATAAATCTTGCATATAGAAAAAAAACAATTGCAGACAAAATAAAAAACAATAAAAATTTTAAAAATAACTTCACTTTATTTCTCCCCGCTAATACTATCCAATTCTTGTCTCCTCTTCATCACACACAAAAAATTCAACATTATTAGTTAAAATATCTATATAATTAAAAGACACAACCCTTTTAAAATCTTTATTTTCAACAAATACTGTAAATATTGAAGGATATGTGTCTAAAATTATTCCTTCACTGAATTGGGATCTGCTTTTCCCTTTTTTTATTTTAAACTTTACTTTTTTCCCGACGCAATCCCTGACAGCTACCTTTACTTTTGTGACAGAACTTACAGCCAAATAATCACCTACTATATTTGTATTAATGAAATTTAGAAAAATGTCATTCATTTGCTGCTATCTTTTCCATTAAGCTGAAAATTATGTGCGCTAAAAAGAATTGTTCTGAGTTACTAAGGGATGTCCACCTATTCCGGATGTTCACAAAAATAAAATAACACCCGGTTTTCATCAATTACACACCTGAAAACCGGGTGTTATTCATTCAGTGTTTCAACTTCTGCTTTTGGGGGAATCACCTCTTCCTTAAGTAATTTATCTTGTATTTAATTTATACCCAATTATTCTTATTTTAATCATAATAAAGAGTAAAAATATAAAATTATTGCAATGATTTGTTGTTTTAAAAAAGCTTATGTTATATAATGTTGAAAAACTATAAGGAATGTCTAATGATGAAATTATATTCATACGGTAAAATTAATTTATTCTTGGATGTCAAAGGGAAGCTTCCAAATAATTATCATACAATACAAACCGTTATGCAATCTATTGATATATATGATGAGATTGTTCTTAATCCTTTAAACGAAACTAAAATTATTATTGAATGTTCTGACCCAAATATACCTGCGAATGAAAATAATACCTGTTATAAGGCAGCATTGTTAATAAAAAACACATTTTCTATAAATTCAGGCATACATATATGTATTAATAAAAACATTCCTTCTGAAGCAGGCTTAGCCGGAGGAAGCGGTAATGCGGCTGCTGTAATAATAGGTTTAAATAAAATGTGGAACCTAAATTTATCAATAGAAGAAATGTGCCGCTTAGGTGTGCAGATAGGTGCAGATATACCTTTTTGCATCATAGGAGCTACTTGCCTTGCAGAAGGAATCGGTGACCAGGTTACTGAATTAAATAATTTCACATGGAATAATATATTGATAATCAAGCCTGAATTCTCAATGTCAACGGCATTTGTTTACCAAAACCTTGCAGCTGATTATTATAATTTGTATTCAGGAAACAAAATACTGAAATATATTTCATTATATGATTATGATAAGGCTGCAAGGTGCCTTTCAAATACATTAGAAAAGGTTGTGGAAAAATATCATCCGGAAATCAGAGATATTAAGAAATTTATGACTGATAATGGTGCCCTATCTTCCATAATGACAGGTTCAGGCTCGGCGGTGTTTGGGCTCTTTAATGACAGTATGACCCTGAACAAGGCTTATCAAATCGCTTTAGAAATTTACCCCCAAACTTTTATGACAAAGACAGTTGACTGTGGAGTTAAATTTATTTATTAAATTGCTATCATACATAAAGGAGAGTTTATGAAAAAAATATTAATTATACTTATGTCGATATTATTAATAGCAGGGCTAACAAGTTGCTCATCCAAGGGTAACATTGCAAAGTCTGAGAACACTCAAAATGATGGAACAAAAAAACCTGTTATGGCACCTGATTTCGAGTTGCAATCCATTGATGATTCTATTATAAAATTAAGTAATATGAGAGATAAAAATGTAATTTTGAATTTCTGGTATACAGGATGTCCATATTGTGTGTTGGAAATGCCTGATTTGCAAAAACTGCAGGATAAATACAAGGATGACCTCTTATTGCTGGGCATCAATGTAGGCGAAAAAAAGTTAGCAGTTCAAGAATTTATGGCTGAAAATAATTTGAATTTTACTGTTTTGCTTGATAAAGATATGAAAATTGCAAATACTTACGGAATCCGTTCATATCCTGCAACTTTTGCTGTAAACAAAAAGGGTGAGATAATCGGCGGCTACGTTGGAATGCTTACTTATGAGCAGATGGAACAGCTATATGGGTTTTTTGAATAATGCTTGCCGCCATGTGCTATGGCAAAAAATGCCCTGACCCTATTTTTAGGGTTCTTTTTTTGATTCTTTTATTTTTTTAATCAATTCAGGAAGTATTTCTTTTACATCTCCCACTATACCATAGTTCGCAACCTTAAATATGGGGGCATCAGGGTCTTGATTTATTGCTATTACAGTTTCAATATCAGCAAGACCTGCCAAATGCTGTATTGCTCCTGAAATACCGCAGGCAATGTAAACTTTAGGAGCTACCGTCTTGCCTGTTTGTCCTACCTGCTGATTGTAGGGCATCCAACCCATATCAACAAGCGGTCTGGAAGAGCCGACAATTCCGCCGAGGGCATCAGCTAATTCCCTGGCAAGCTCAATATTTTTTGCACTCCCTATACCTCTTCCCACACTTACAATTATTTCTGCATCTGATAAATTTAACCCATCGGCATTATCAATATTTCTGATTAATTTTACAAATCCTTCTGCCGGATCCTTATGTATCTTCACAACTTTTCCTTTTAGGTCATAATCGGGTTTTATAGGTTTAAAAACCTTAGGCCTTACTGTCGCCATCTGGGGACGATTGTTGGGGCATATTATTTCTGCCATCAAATTTCCTCCGAAGGCAGGCCTTGTCTGTACTAACAGTTTTGATTCTTTGTCAATATCAAGTCCGGTGCAATCAGCCGTAAGCCCTGTTTTTAAAGAAGATGAAATATAAGGTGCTAAGGAACGTCCTTTTGATGTTGCCCCTATCAAAACTATTTCAGGTTTGTATTCATTTATCAGCTCTGTCATCAATTGTCCGTATATATGATCATTAAAATCATTGAGCCCTTGTTCATCAATCAGGAGGACTTCATCTGCACCATGAGCAATAAGCTTGCCGCAAAGCCCTTCAGCTTCATGCCCCAACAAGATTGCAATAACCTTAGTCTCAAGCTCAAATGACAATTCCTTTGCCTTGCCCAAAAGTTCCAAAGTAACTGACTTTAATTTACCGTATCTTTGCTCAGCAAAGACCCAGATTCCTTTATATTCGGTTAAATCAATACTTTGCTTTTCATCTCTTTCAAAGTTGATTGCATTAAACTTACAAGCATCTGCACAGGAACCGCACAGTGTGCAATTATCTTTTATAAATGCTTTCTTATCAACCATTTCAATAGCTCCAAAGGGGCATGCCCCAAGGCACATTTTGCAGCCTATGCATTTATCATAAATAATATTAATACTTGCCATTACTTCACATCCTGTCTTATCTTCAGTAATATTCCCGCCAGTCTTTCAGCCTGTTCCTCTCTTGTGCCTTCAATCATTTCATTATTCACATTATGCACAGGCACAAATGTCCTCCTGACCTGTGTAGCTGAACCTTTAAGCCCTAACCTGCTTTCATCTGCATTAATTCCTTCAAATGTAACGATTTCTATTTCTGCTTTCTTGGCTGCCTTCATGCTTTTTATTGATGGAAGCCGTGGCATGTTGATTTCCTTTACTAGGGTAATAAGGGCTGGGAGTCCCACTAAAATTTCCTCATATCCCTCATCCGTAATTTTTAAACAATGCATTTCATCATGGTCTATATCTATAATTTTGCTTATATCGGTGGCATAAGCTATTCCTAATGCATTTGCAAGGCTTGGACCAACTTGAGCCGTATCTCCGTCTGTTGCCTGTTTACCGCAAATAATTAAGTCATATTCTCCTATTTTTTCGATACCCTTACTGAGAGCATAAGCTGTAGCTAATGTATCGGCACCTGCAAACTTTCTATCGGTCATTAGTATTCCTTTATCAATTCTTAACGATATTGCTTCTTTAAGCATATCCTCTGCTTGGGGGATGCCCATGCTTAAACCGTAAACAAAGGCACCTATTTTTTCTTTAATACGAACAGCCTCCTCAATGGCATAGGTATCAAAGGGATTTATAATAGCAGGAACATTTTCTCTTATGATGGTATTTGTTACAGGGTCTATTTTTACTTCATTAGTTCCGGGAACCTGTTTAATGCATACAATAATTCTCATTTTCCACCCTCCTCAAATTCAAAAATAGTAGCTCTGTTTAAAATCTGAGCCGGGTCGAATAATTTCTTTAATGTTCTCATTTCATTTATTTCTTCTTCATTGTACATTTTCTTTAAAAAGGGCACTTTTGATTTACCGACTCCATGCTCTGCAGATACAGCCCCTCCCATTTTGGCTATATTTTCTGCCCAAATGAGAAAAAGTTCTTTTCCCTTTTCATATTCCTCCATATTCCGGGGGATTATATTGACGTGAAGATGATTGTTGCCTATATGTCCAAAAATAACAGCTGTCAAATTATTTTCTTCTATTCCTCTATTGTACATTTTCATTGTATCTTTTAATTTATTATCCGGAACTGACATATCTGTGCCTAATTTAGCAATTCTTTTATCTGTTTTTTTAATATTATCAATTTGCATATTTACGCATTCAGGGCATGCATGTCTGAAATAGTGAAGTTTTTCAAGATTAGCAGGATTATTAGCTAACCATGTATCATCTTCATCCCCGCCTAAGGCATTGATAAGATCCCCGAGCTTTTCAATTTCTGCCCATATCTCATCATTTGAATCACTTTCGATTTCAATATATATTGCAGTATGATAGGAGTCTTTGATTTCTTGTATGTTTGAAAAGGCTGCATTTGTTTTTTGTTGTTCTCTAAGCATGACAAGAGCACTGTAAGAAAAAAACTCTATGGCAGAAGGATTCAGATGCAAATAAATATTATTCACAATTATTTCTTGCCTTACAGCCCTAACCAAATCAAGAGCACTATCCTCATCAGGCATAAATATTGTTACCCCCCAATTAGCTTTTTGACTTCTGTTAAGTTCTATTTCAATTTCACTAATAATTCCCAAGGTTCCGTCAGAACCTATAAACAAATCAATCATGTCCATTCCCGGCTTATTGAAATAGCCGGAAGTGTTTTTCTTTACATGAGGCATTTTATAGTTTGGAAGCTCTCCTTTAATCACACGGCCATTATCGCTTATAAGTTTAAATTTATTATCAACTGCAATATATTGCCCTTTTTTAATGCTTAAAACATCTCCATCCGCCAACACAAGCCTTAGTCCTGTAATATGGTCGCGAGCCGAACCGTACCTGTAGCTCTTAGCACCCGATGCATTGCAGGAAACAATACCCCCCATTGACGCAGAAGTTTCTGTAGGGTCTGTTGAATAAAACCATTGACCTTTTTCCATATGTTTTAATGCTTCTATGGACTGATTGTCCCATTCATTTGTAATAAAGGATTTATTCGCTAAATATTTTCTCAGTTCAGACAAGAGGACCCCCGGTTCAACTGTAAGAAAAAATCTGTCCCTATCTTCATCATATCTTGCACCGGTAACCTTATTCATTTTGCTTAAATTGATTATATGTCCGCTATAAGGAACCGCTGAAGCTGCAAGGCCTGTTCTTGCTCCTTGTGTTGTAATTTGAGTATTTTTTAAAGACATATCCTTAAGAGAGGAAATTATTTCATTTTCTGTCTTTGGGAATACTATACTTTCGGCATTGCCAATTTGTCTTGATTCATCTCTTAAATATTCTCCATACCTCTCTGAAAATAAATTATTGTCCATGCGCTACATCAGTTCCTTCATACAATTAATTACATAATCGATATCTTCTCTTGTTACCCCTATATGTGTTACGAAACGATATTCTCCTGCTTCAGTCCCGCTTATTTTAATATTCTTTTCATATAATTTTTCTATAAGAACACTTTCTTTTATAATGTCTTCTCCCATTTCAAAAAATACCATATCTATGTGGAGCCTGTCTTCTTTTACTTTAACTCCCGGCAATTTTGACAGTTCTTCTGCTAAATATTTTGCATTGTCATGATCTTCTTGAAGTCTGTCAGTCATTTTTTCTAGTGCGATAATTCCTGCAGCAGCCAATATTCCTATTTGTCTCATGCCTCCGCCCATCAGCTTTCTGTACTTTCTGGCCCTTCTTATAAATTCTTCGCCTCCTGCAAGCATTGACCCGGCAGGGGCAGCTAAGCCTTTTGACAAGCAAAACATTACTGAATCGCAGCATGCAGCAAGATCTTTTGCATCTACTCCCAATGATACTGCAGCATTAAAAATTCTTGCTCCGTCCATATGCACAGGAATTGAATGATTTTCTGCAATTTCTTTTATTTCTTTTAATATGTAAAGGGGAATAACAGCACCACAGCCATGTGCGTTTTCAACACATATAAGCCCCGTTTCAGGCTCATGGATGTCATCCACCCTGATAGCGTTCAAAACATCATCCGGAGACATAAGCCCATTTGCAGTTTCCAAAGTTCTAAGCTGTACTCCTGCTATAACCGCTGAAGCACCAACCTCATGAACAACAATGTGATTGTTTTTTCCGACAATTACTTCATTTCCTCTTTTGGTATGTGTAAGTATTGCTAATTGATTTCCAAAGGTACCGCTGGGCACAAACAAAGCAGCTTCCTTGCCTACTTTTTCAGCAGCAAGCTTCTCCAATTTATTAACTGTAGGGTCATCCTGATAAACATCATCCCCCACTTCTGCATTTGCAATAGCCTGTCTCATTTCTTCCGTAGGCATTGTTACGGTATCACTTCTTAAGTCTATAAACTTCATTTTATCACCTTCTATTTTTATTTTTAATATTTATCTAATAATAATCCTTAACACCTATTCAGTAACTTGCAGGCTTTGATTACATGGTCTGCCAAAACCGCAGTTGTCACTGAGCCAACACC
>CAZTXR010000057.1:0-9433 GCA_964617605.1 uncultured Clostridia bacterium
GGTCCCCAGTGTCCTATGACAACAACCCCGTCCCCTTGTCACCCTTGTCATTCCCTTGTCATTGGTGTCCCAAGTGGGTTTGCAGGAATTGTCTGTTTATTTCATCGGGGACTAAGCGTCCGCCGGTTGCCCAAGCTATATGCACCGCATTTTGCATTACATTTTCCAGTTTGTGTGCTTTTATGTATTGTTTGCCCTCCTCAGTATTTTCAAGCTTACATCCTGCAAATGCGGAACATGCGGATGGTTCAATATTTATATTTTCTGTTTCATGAAGATAGCGCATATAATCGTACAATTTATAATCATCTACCGTAAATATTCCCCCCAAAATATAGTCCATCATTTTCCCCACTAATTTTGAAGGCCTCCCTACTGCCAAACCGTCGGCATGGGTTTTTCCGTCTATTCCAAAATCTTGGACACTTACTTCATTGTGAAGGCCTGTGGCCATTCCCAGGAGCATGCTTGGCGAATGGGTTGGTTCCACGAAGAAACAGTGGACATAATCTTTATAGACAGACTTAAGCCCATAGGTAATTCCTCCGGGGGCTCCCCCGACCCCGCAGGGCAAATAAACAAACATGGGATGATTTTCATCAATGGTTATATTAATATTATTCAGCTGTTCTTTTAATCTTCTTGCCGCAACACTGTAGCCTAAGAACAAATTCATAGAATTTTCATCATCTACGAAATAACTCATGGGGTCTTGGTCTGATAGTTTTCGTCCTTCTTCCACCGCCTTGGAAAAATCGCTGTCATATTCAACAACCCTTGCTCCCTTAGACCTTAATAAGTCTTTTTTCCATTGTTTTGCATCTCGTGACATATGTACTGTAACATTAAATCCAAGGGCGGCCGATGTTATACCTATGCTTAATCCTAAGTTACCGGTTGAACCTACTTGAATTTTGTATTTGCTGAAAAAATCTTTAAATTTTTGATCTGCCATTATGGAATAATCATCATTTTCTTTTAAGACCCCATTGTCAAGCGCCAATGTTTCCGCATACTTTAGAACTTCATATATGCCTCCTCTTGCCTTAACGCTGCCTGCAATGGCTAAATGACTGTCCATTTTAAGCAATAGTTTCCCCGAAATTTGTTTACCTGCTTCATTAAGCCTATTTTTCATATTGTCTATCTCTTTCAAAGGGGATTCGATTATACCATGTGACTCAGCTGTTTCCGGAAATACTTTTTCTATTAATGGAGCAAATTTCTTTAACCTGTTTTCAGCATCATCTATAGCTGCTAAATCAATATTTATTGCAAGTCGTGCTTCTTCATAGGTCCTTAGTTTTGGATTAAGCCAGAATACTTCTTTCATTTCCGATACATCTTTTAAATTCGGGTATTTGTCTATCATTTTTTCCTCCTTGTTAAATTATCTTTTATGCAGGTCATCCCGAGCCTGAGCGAAGGATCCCAAAGATTCTTCACCTACGGCCCGGAATGACAATATTGTTCATTGCATCTGTTCTTTTGTATTGATAATTATATCATAAGCTAATAATTTATTAAATCAAAACTTCTACTGTTGTAGTGATTATTTGTGCAGATTTAACTTCTTTCAAATCACCCTTGGAGGTGTTGAAAAAGTTCTGTGTTATGATTGACTCCATAACTGCTTCTACTTCAGCGCCTGTCAATTCATCCTTTGGAGCGTCTACAGTCATGGAGGATGTTGCTCCCTCGGCAGTTAAAAAAGACATTACCAACTTTTTAGCCATTATATCACCCCTTTCTCGATAAAATCAAATATTACTTGCACTTTTTATACTTCTTCAAGCAATTGGTATTCTTCAAGCCTTACAATGTTTGATAATTCATAATCTTGCAATTCCGAAATTGCAACTGCTAAATTGTACAGATTTTCATTTTGAGTTGCTGATTTTACATTAGCAAATGTTTTGCTTTTTATAATATTCTTGTTATTGTCATCAACTCCCGCAAGGTAAACAACTTTTAGCTTTGAATCTGCTTGATTTGTAATTATTGCCATCATATCACCTCCCCTTTTGTGCTGTAACTATATAGCAGGAAACAGCCGATTATATTGCTAATCCTCCTAAAATGTGCTAATATATACATAATGATGCAAGTCAGGGGGCAGTATGGACAAGTCCTTATTAAAGGAAATTAAGGCTATAATAAATGAAATCGAAGGTTATGACTACATCAGCAAGGCTAAATATGTGGTTTTTTTGGTTTGCAATGAATTATATCATATAAAATTTTGCAATCCTTTGACGGTTACTTTGTCACTATCCGATGAGTATAACAGGTTTGACATGCACGATGATAAAGCAAAAGAAAAAATTGCATTGCTGATGAAGAATGCTGAGTGCTCTCTTTCAAACTTTTACCCCGCATCGCTTTATGAAGAGCTTCTTACCAATATTGAAAAAAAGCGGTTGGGGCAGGTATATACTCCTTTTGATATAATCCGGGATATGTTAAAATCTTTACTTCAAATTAAAACTATTGATATAAATTGCAGGATTTTAGACCCTTCCTGTGGAGGAGGCTATTTTTTAATTGAATTGTACAAACATATAAATAATACATACCCTCAAATTCCTAAAAGATATATTATCGAAAATATGCTCTTTGGCATTGATATTGATGATTTTTCAGTGTTTTTAAGCAAAATGGGACTTATGTTCTGCAGCGGTTTATATGATTTGAAATTTAACATTTATAATGCTGATTTTCTTATAGACAATTTAAATATGGATAAATTTGATATTGTAATAGGAAATCCCCCTTATGTTGGCCATAAAAGCACAAAAAAGGACTATAGGGATTTACTCTATGAAAAGTATCCGGGTCTATTCTATGACAAGGCCGATATTTCATACTGTTTTTTTAAAAAAGGAAAGGATCTGCTTAAGCCGGATGGAATCATTTGCTTTATTAGCTCCCGTTATTTTATGGAAGCCTTTTTTGCAGACAAATTACGGCATTTTTTGAAGGAAAATTTTAATATTATAAATATTGTGGATTATAACGGAAATAAGGCTTTTAAAAGAGTAATGGTAAGCCCTGCAATAATAATCTTATCAAATTCATGGAACAAAAATATGTTTTTATACGTCAAAAAAAACAGTGATATTTCCGAATGCTATGAATATAGACAGGACAGGCTGAGGGATTCCGGGTGGATTATATTAAAAGATGAGGATGAAAAACTCTTTGAGAAAATTGATTGTATTTCAAATACTTACATCAAAGATATAGTGACTATTAAGCAAGGAATTATTACAGGCTGTGACAAAGCTTTTATAATTAATGATGAAGTTATCGAAAAATACAAAATCGAGAGTTTTCTTCTCAAAAAATGGATTAAAAACAGCAACATATCAAAGGATTCTATCAAATATAATAATTTGTACCTGATTTATTCGGACCTGATAGAAAATGAACATCATTGTCCCCATACAATTAATTATCTGTCTGAATGTAAAGATATTCTTATGAAGAGAAGAGAATGTGCTAAGGGATTTCGCAAATGGTATGAGCTTCAATGGGGCAGAATTCAATCTGACTATGAAAATCCAAAAATAATTTTCCCCTATAAATCAAAACAAAACAATTTCTATTATGATAGAGAGGCCTACTTTTGCAGCGCTGATATTTATTTAATGAATGATTTTTCAAAGGATCTTCCTTTAAATTATTTAATCTCCTACTTAAATTCCAATGTATTTGAGTTTTATTTAAAGTGCCAGGTTAAAAAAGTGGGAAAAGAGATTTATGAATATTATCCCAATAAATTAAATAACTTAAAAATTTATTTGCCTAAGGAAAACATAGCACAAGATTTTTCTTGTTTAGGAAAATTTAGCATTGAAATATTATTGAAAAGGGTGTTTAATATAAATGAAAAGGAGGTAAATATAATAAGAAACTATTTATAAAAGAAGGTGATGACGCAAGTTGAAAAAGTTTAGGAATTTATTATTATTAATTATTATTTTTAGTGTCTTATCCATTAAGCCTGCTATGGCTAAAACCGTATTTTATGATACCTTTAATCACTGGGCAGAAAGTGATATAAACTTTGCTTCTAACACTATAAAGGCATTCAAAGGGTATGGGGACTTCACATTCAGGCCGGAAAATAACATCACCAGGGCAGAATTTATTACCATTCTCGCGAGAACTGCCTACACTCAGAATCAGATGAAAGAAATTTATACCAGCGATATGTCATACAATGATATGTCAAATAAACATTGGTCTTATACTTTTATTATTTCTATGAATGAACATTTAAAAACAAATGACTTTACATTGAAGGATATATTTACGGGAAGTAATTTTTACCCTGATAAAGCTATCACAAGAGAGGAGTCAACAGCACTTTTATCTGCTTTCTGCAAGGATGCAATTTATGATAATCCGCTTACTTTTAAGGATGTGGCTGCAAGCAACAAGTATTTCAATATAATTCAAAGACTTACAAATGCCGGAATAATCGTAGGTTATGAAGACAATACTTTTAGAGGCAATAACAATATTACTCGGGCAGAAGCTGCATCATTGATTAAAAGGGTCTATATGGATATTAAGACAAGTGATGGAAGCAATTATCTGACAAAATTTAATTTTATGCCCATCAAAGGCGAAGAAATGTACTCATATTTCGGCTCTTATAATTTTAGCTCTGCCAACGGAAATGACAAAAAGTTTATCAGGGCTAAGGATACCTTGGAATTTGTTTCATTTGGAGGTATGATATTTCCGGAGGATGTACAACTGTATGATTTGGATGCGATCAAAACAATGGAGTCCCTGCGTGCCGGCGGATATTACAATGTGGCAGGTACAAATTATTACATGATTGTGTTCGGATCCTATTCCAATGACGAGAAATCGAAATTTGCCAATGAAATTTTAGCAAACATTATATCAAGAAATGATTTAAAGGATGCTGAGCTCATGCAAATTTTCACATTGGTAAGCAAATTTAACACAAGTGAAAGTTTGTATATGAATGCACTTAAAAAATGGTACAGTATGACCGGCAATGATAATTCAAAAGCAAATATATTATTTTTCAGATACGCTTATTATATCAAAAATGATAATAAGGATATTTTGAAAATTTTAGTTTATGATGATCTTAAAAAATCAAACAGCATTTCTTCTTTATTGGAATTAAATTTTGAATTAAATACAGATGCACCCATTGATTTTAGGAATTATAATTTTGGCAGCTATAGTTTTTCTCTATATAAGGACACAAGCTTGTATAGACAATTAGGAAATATTACCTCATCTTTTAGCCAAGCAAGGATTGTTGAACTGATGAATTTATTAATGGTTGAAAAAAATCCCAAGCCTGTAATAAGCAATATGGCTGATTATGAAAATATATTCAGCAAATATTCGGAAAACAGACTCTATGTCCTGAATTTCTTAGGCGAAAAAGAAAGAGCTTTTGTGGAAGCAATGAATGATTATGATATAATCAAAACATTTGAAATGTACAAAAAAAGCCCTGTAGGATTTGACGATATTTACACAGGTATTTTAAAAAAAGTAAAAGAATAAATGGCAAAAAGACCGGCACCTTGCCGGTCTTTTATGCTTTTGCAATTTCAATCAATAATTCCACAACCTTTTCCATAGACTGGACGGGTATGTATTCATATCTGCCATGGTAGTTGTGACCACCGGTACAAAGGTTGGGACATGGCAAACCCATGTAGGACAGTCTTGCTCCGTCAGTTCCCCCTCTTATGGGAACCACATCAGGCTCAATTCCTATACTTTTCATTGCCCTTTTTGCATTTTCGATAATATGCATATGGGGAAGGATTTTTTCCTTCATATTGAAATATGAGTCTTTTATATGTAAATCTACTGTATCTTGACCGTATTTATCATTCAAATAGTCTGCAATTATTTTGAATCTTGCCTTCTTAACATTAAACTTTTCCATGCTATGGTCACGGATAATATATTCCAAAAGTGTTTTTTCAACATTTCCCGTCATATCGTTCAATAGGCTAAAACCTTCATAACCCTCTGTATTTTCCGGTGTTTCATAAAGGGGTAGCATCCCATGAAATTCCATTCCGATCAGTATGGAGTTTTTCATTTTATTTTTCGCGCTTCCGGGATGAATATTCGCTCCGTTAACAGTTACTTTAGCACTTGCTGCATTGAAATTTTCATATTCAATTTCTCCTATTTCCCCACCGTCAACCGTATAAGCGTAGTCTGCTCCAAATTCCTTTACATTAAATAAATCAGCTCCGCACCCAACTTCCTCATCGGGAGTAAAGCCTATTTTAATAGTAGCATGTTTAATTTGAGGATTGTTGATGAAGTATTCTGCCATGGACAGTATTTCGGCAATCCCTGCCTTGTTATCAGCACCAAGAAGAGTTGTTCCATCTGTTACTATTAAATCCTGTCCCTTATATTTTAAGAGGTGTTCAAACATTTCTGTTTTCATTACTATTTGCTTTTCTTCATTAAGAACTATATTGCTGCCATCGTAATTGTAAATTATTCTTGGCTTTACATTGTTTCCGGGCATATCTGGCGATGTGTCCATGTGGGCTATAAATCCGATTACAGGACCTTCTGTGTTTCCTTCCACAGTGCCGTAAACATAGCCGTTAGCATCCATATATGCATCATTTATGCCCATTGCCAGCATTTCTCCAACCAGCAATCTGCCTAAGTCCTTTTGCTTTTCGCTGCTTGGGATTACATCTGCTTCAGGGACGGACTGAGTATCAATTTTTACATAATTTAAAAATCTTTCGTGTACTTTCATATTATCCTCTCTGTATAGTATTTTTTTACGCAACTTTAGTATATCACTGTGAATTTTATATATCAATAAATGATTTGCGTAAAGGTATATTACAGTTTTCCATTGAATAGTCATGCAAATTGTTATATAATATGGACAAGAATATTTTTGGGAGGTACCTATGAGTTTTGTAAAAGATGGATTAAAATTAAAATCTGCTACCGTTATAAAGAATCTTGAAAGAAGAAATATGGAAGGCTACTATTTTGAAACTGTGGAAGAAGCTGCAGAAAAGGCAATGTCAATGATTAAGCAGGAAGACACCGTGGGTTGGGGCGGTTCCACCACGATTGACCAAATTGGAATCAAAAAACTTTTGGAAGAAAGAAATATAAGAGTTTATGACAGGGATAAGGAAGTTGACCCTAAAGACAAGGTGAAAATGATGAAAAAGGCATTGACTGCTGATGTTTTCCTTACCAGTGCCAATGCCATTACAATGGATGGAGAGCTTTTAAACATTGATGGAAACGGAAATCGTGTTGCCGCATATTGCTACGGACCTGACAGCGTCATAGTAGTTGCCGGAATGAACAAGGTAGTTACAGATTTGGATGTTGCACTTAAAAAGGCAAGACTTGATGCCACGGTTCCAAACACATTCAGAACTAATTCCAAAACTCCCTGCCACTTTACGGGAAAGTGTACGGAATGCACAATGGCTGATACCTTATGCGGTCAAATACTCGTAACAAGGTACTGTAAACCTCAAAATAAGATAAAGGTTATATTGGTTGGTGAAAATTTAGGGTTTTAGAGGAAGGGGGACACATGACAAGGGGACGGGGTTGCTGTCATAAGCTTATGACAGCAACCCCGTCCCCTTGTCACATTTTTATTATTACATCTTTTCCGGTTCTTCGTAAGTTTCTCCGAATGTATCAACTGTTACCTTGGTAAGTTTTACTTCTTCAACAGGTCTGTCCATGCGGCCTGTTTTTGTTCCTGCAATTTTATTAACCAGATCCATACCTTCAATTACTTTTCCAAAGGCAGCATATTGTCCGTCAAGATGCGGAGATTTTTTATGCATTATGAAAAACTGTGAGCCCGCTGAGTTTGGAGACATGGATCTTGCCATTGACAATACTCCTTCATCATGCTTTAAATCATTCTTAAAACCATTGGAAGTGAATTCACCTTTTATGGCATATCCGGGTCCACCCATTCCGTTTCCGTTAGGGCATCCTCCCTGAAGCATAAATCCTTCAATAACCCTGTGAAAGATAACACCGTCATAAAAACCTTTATTTATTAATGAAATGAAGTTTTTGACAGTGTTGGGTGCTATTTCCGGATATAATTCAGCTTTGATTATATCTTTGTTTGCAAATTCGAATGTTACTATGGGATTCATATTTCCTCCTGAAATTTTATTCTCTTATATACTTTACAATAACATCCAAAAAAATTCAAGTGATTCTTCTTCCGAAGTTTTCATACATTAGTGTATCTCCTGATAAATAAAAACAAATATATTGTCAATTTATGATTTTTACTTTTTATCTGTGTAACAACTATTTTACTTTAGAATATATTAGAGTAAAGTAACAGTAAAATATGAGGAGGTTATACCAGCATGAGATGCTCAAATAAAAATGACGCAGTTTTGGGAGCCGGAGGTATTGCAGATAGATGTTGTACGAGTCAATCCGGTTGCGATTGGGATGGTACATTAAGAAATGTAGTAACAGAGCCCATATATGTACAAAAAGTTTACGATGCAGTTTTATTTAACTTGCAAGGACTAAAAACTGCTCCGGATACTTGCTTTGAACCACCATTAGGGTGTGGAACAAATGTTATAAGGATAGCAGCCATCAGATGCAGAAAATTTTTCAATCCGGATAATATTAAGGATGATTGCAATTTAAAAATAAATCCTAAAACTACATTATCAGGCGGACAGTTTGTTAAAAAAGACGATGGTTGTGACTATAAAGTTATAGGACCGGATGGTACATTAAGCCAAAAATTAATATATGCAGATACTTCACTCTGCGATGAAGAGGAAATGGGTACTCCGATATTTGGAACACAAAATATCGAGGTATCAGGATGTGTTGAAGTCGAAATGGATTTAGTTGTTTCACCATGTGACTCCCGCAGGGAAAGCATAATAACTTTATCAGCTGTAGTTGAAATTGCCCCTGAGTGCAATCCTATGGTTTTAACTAATTTCTTTGAAATTTGTGTACCATCAGTATATGATACTGCATTCTTGCCGCGATTCACAGAATTTTGCAATTTAGACTGCATTGTAAGACTTGCTACAAACAGCATTCAGAGGGACTTCGAAATTGATCCGAGGACAGGGGTATTGTCTGTAAATCTGATTATTTCGCTTTGTATCTCCTGTGAAAAGAAAATAGTTGTTCCCGTACAGCTTTGTGTACTTTCAACCGGCTTCGTAGAATTATCTCCTGAGCAAGCTTCAATTTGTCCTACATTCCCAAGATTGTTTCCAAAACAAGTCGATGAGAATTCAGTAGGCGGTGCAGGAGGAGGCAGCGGTTGCCGACCAAGGGCTGCATCAGTTGAAGATTAATTAATTGATAAAAAACCTGTTTAACCAACAGGTTTTTTGTTTGT
>CAZTXR010000058.1:0-9419 GCA_964617605.1 uncultured Clostridia bacterium
AAGAGCTTGGGAGTGGAAGGAAGAATTCGGCGGAAGAATAGTTGAGCAAGTTAAAAAATTAGGCAATTCCTGCGATTGGTCAAGAGAAAGGTTCACCATGGATGAAGGCTGCAATGAGGCGGTTACCGAGTTTTTCATAAGACTTTACGAAAAGGGATTGATTTATAAGGGAAACAGAATTATAAACTGGTGCCCCGACTGCCATACAACCCTTTCCGATGCGGAAGTAGAACATGAAGATACTCCGGGCAAGTATTATTATGTAAAATATCCTTTTGCTGATAATAAGGATGAATATTTTATCATTGCAACCACGAGACCTGAAACGATTTTCGGTGATGTTGCCATAGCTGCACATCCTGAGGACGAAAGATACAAACATTTAATAGGAAGTAAGGTAATTGTCCCCTTGGTAGGAAGGGAAATTCCAATTATTGCAGACGAATATCCGGACATGGAAAAGGGTACGGGAGCTCTAAAAATAACTCCGGCACATGACCCTAATGACTTTGAAATAGGCCTGCGACATAATTTGGAGCAGCTCAGCTGCATGAATGAAGACGGAACTATGAATGATGTTGCCGGCAAATATGAAGGGATGACACGCTTTGAATGCAGGAAAGCATTTGTTAAAGACCTTGAAGACAATGGTTTTATGCTTAAAATAGAAAGTACTGATCATAATGTAGGCACTTGCTACAGATGCCACAATATAATCGAACCGAGAATTTCCGACCAATGGTTTGTAAACATGAAACCATTGGCAGAACCGGCACTTAAAGCCGCTGAGGATAAGGATGTAGAATTAGTTCCTGAACGCTTTACAAAAATATACAATCATTGGCTTGAAAATATAAGAGACTGGTGCATCTCAAGGCAATTGTGGTGGGGCCACAGAATTCCCGCATATTACTGCCTGGATTGCGGCGAAATAATGGTTCAAAAAGATGTACCCCAAAAGTGTGCTAAATGTGGGAGCACCAATATAAAACAGGATGAAGATGTTCTTGATACCTGGTTTTCATCAGGATTATGGCCCTTTTCAACCTTGGGCTGGCCCCATGAAACAGAAGACTTGAAATATTTCTATCCTACGGATGTATTGGTAACAGGATATGATATTATATTCTTCTGGGTTGTAAGAATGGTTTTTTCAGCTTTGGAGGTTACTGACAAATCACCCTTCAAACATGTTTTTATTCATGGTTTGGTTAGAGATGCCGAAGGCAGAAAAATGAGCAAATCCTTGGGTAACGGTATAGACCCTCTTGATGTTATTGAAAATTACGGGGCAGATGCTCTTCGCTTCATGCTTATGACAGGTATAGCTCCCGGAAACGATACAAGGTTTAATTATGACAGATTGGAATCAAGCCGCAATTTTGCAAACAAGCTGTGGAATGCTTCAAGGTTTGTACTAATGAATATTGATGGAGGCTTAACAGATAAAGAAAGTGCAAAAGAAAGCTATAAAACTGAAGATAAATGGATAATCAGCAGGGCCAACAAAGCAGCCAAGGATGCTAGCGCATATCTTGAAAAATTTGAGCTTGGAATGGCTGCACAAAGGGTTTATGATTTTATATGGAATGAATATTGCGATTGGTATATTGAAATTGTAAAACCGAGACTTTACGGGGCTGACGGGAACGATAAGGATACTGCAAGATTTGTCTTGATTAAAGTTTTAAAGGATATGCTTAAATTATTGCACCCCTTTATGCCATTTATAACAGAAGAAATATGGTCATATTTACCTGAAACTACTGAAAGGCTGGTAAGAGCTGATTGGCCAAAATACTTGGAAGAAGAGAATTTTGAAGAAGCGGAAGAAAATATTGAATTTATAATGGAAGCTGTAAGAAGCATCCGTAATATCAGGGCAGAAATGAATGTTTTGCCTTCAAGAAAGGCAAGGGCAATTTTTATACCTTCTAATGACCGAAGAAAATCATATATTGAAAAAGGAGCCCGATACTTCGCAACATTGGCTAATATCACAGAAGTTAAAATTGCAAGGGATAAAACAGAAATAGATGAAGATACCGCATCATCGGTAATAGACGGCACAGAAATTTACTTGCCCTTAGCTGATTTAATTGACTTTGAAAAAGAAATTGAAAGATTAACAAAGGAAAAAGCAAGGCTTGAAGGTGAATTAAAAAGAGTTAAGGGTAAATTAAACAATGAGAAATTCATGAGCAAGGCACCGGAAGAAGTTGTTAATGAAGAAAAAGAAAAACTTGAAAAATATGAGCTTATGATGGAAAAGCTAGTAGAAAGATTAGAGCATATGAAGAAATAAAGAGCGGGAAAGCAGAGGATTTATACATTAATTAATATGGAGGAAAAGTATGAACTATCAAGAATTACTAAACAATGCAAGAGAGAAAATGGCACCAAATTGCAGAGTGTGCAAAGAATGCAACGGCGTGGTATGCAAGGGAGAGATTCCCGGTACCGGTGGAAAAGGCAATGGCAATGCATTTAAAATATGCGTTGACTTTTTAGCATCGGTAAAAATAAATTTAGATACCATATATAAGAATGAAGGGCAAGATACATCTCTTTCATTATTTGGCAAGGACTTCAAGTACCCCTTCTTTGCAGCCCCAATCGGGGGAATGAGCTTAAATTACAACGGTGCAATAACAGAAACAGAGTATGTTGATGCAATAGTAAACGGTACATTAAGGGCAGGAAATGCAGCATTTACCGGAGACGGCCCTCAAGACAGCTTATTTTTGGATAGCCTTCCGATTATTAAAGAAGCCGGCGGAATCGCGGTGCCAACAATTAAACCGTGGAAAAATGACAAGGCTCTAGAAAAAATTAAGATGCTTGAAGAGGTTAATGCAATGGCGTTTGCTATGGACATAGATTCTGCAGGCCTGATTAATTTAGCTTTGGCAGGAAAACCGGTTTCTGCAAAAAGCGTTGAGGAACTAAAAGAAATTACTGATTCAACTAAAATTCCTTTCATAGTAAAAGGTGTCATGACGGCAAAAGGGGCTCAAAAAGCGTTAGAAGCGGGTGCTTACGGTATTGTAGTTTCATCTCACGGAGGAAGGGTTTTAGCTGATGCACCGGCTACATGTGCCATGCTTCCTGAAATAAGGGAGGCAGTAGGAGATAAGCTTAAGATTTTTGTGGATGGAGGAATCCGCTCAGGCGCAGATGTATTTAAAGCAATAGCCCTGGGTGCAGACGCTGTATTGATAGGCAGGACCTATGTAATAGCTGCATTTGGCGGCGGTGCTGACGGTGTTGAGTTATATACCGAAAAAATTGGCGCCGAACTTAGAGAAACAATGATAATGACAGGCTGCAAAAATATAAGCGATATAACAAGGGATAAAATTAAGATGCCCTAACCCTATTTATTAGCGGTAGGTCATTTGCAATGAATTCCCAATTTATGCGACGCAAGGAGCAAATAAATTGGTGAACGAGACTGCAGGATTTAAAAAGCGAAAGACAACTGATAAGTTTCTTTCGCTTTAATTTTCCATATTCAATTTTATCATATTCTACCATCCGTTTTAGTCTTCTTCTTGCCTTAATCCTCTTTCGTGCAATTCACATTCTTTTTGGCTGCATTTTCCATCAACATTATATATACAAGTAATGGTACCGCATTTTCTAAAATTCATTTTTGCAACAACATCTCTGATATCTTTCACTGCTACATTCATAAGAATACCTCCTTTTTTAATCCTAATTCATTATAACACCTAAAATGCAATTTGTAAACAAAAACTTTCAAAAATATTAAAAATTTTTTGTTAAAAGGGCATTACAACAGGAAGAAATGCAAGTTAACATTGATAAAAAACCAACAATATTACAATTTCAATACTTTTCAACTTGCAAAATCATCTTGCATAACTTGCATAATTGCAAGATTCAATATTTACCGGTCAAATGGCATAATAATGCCCTATTGTTAAATGTTGATAATAAATAATTATCGACAAATAATTCCCATTTTAAAATATGTTGACAAGCCTTATGGTAAAAGCTATAATTAATGAAATATGAGCTTTGACGGAGACAAAAATACTGACTGCTGTTAATAGAGAGCCGATGGTTGGTGGAAATCGGTGACAGCAAGTATGATTATCACTCCCGAGCTTCAAGGCTGAATGCAGTAAGCTAAGACGTAATTCTGCGTTATAAGGATAGAGTTAAATAAGAAATTATTTCGACTTGAATGAGGCGGTTTTTTATATCGCAAATTAGGGTGGTACCACGAAGACCTTTCGTCCCTGAATATATCATTAGATATATTCAGGGATGAGAGGTCTTATTGTATGCCATAACCTCATTTATTAAAGTATGGGGATAAATAAAATTGATGTATTCCCCTGCATTTGATTTAGCACGAATAAGTATTGCAAGATAAAATATAGGAGGATAAAAATGAGAAGTGATTCAGTAAAAAAAGGTGTGCAGCAGGCACCCCATCGTTCGTTATTTAATGCATTAGGTTATACTAAGGAGGAGCTGAATAAACCGCTTATAGGAATAGTAAGTTCCTACAATGAAATAGTGCCCGGCCATATGAATTTAGACAAGATTGTTGATGCCGTAAAGATGGGTGTGGCTATGGCAGGGGGAACCCCCATAGTTTTCCCCGCAATTGCAGTCTGTGACGGTATAGCAATGGGACATACGGGTATGAAATACTCGCTTGTAACCAGGGATTTAATTGCGGATTCAACAGAGGCAATGGCTTTAGCCCATCAATTTGACGCATTGGTAATGGTGCCAAACTGCGATAAAAATGTACCGGGATTATTAATGGCAGCTGCAAGAGTAAATGTACCGACTATTTTTGTAAGCGGAGGTCCCATGCTTGCAGGCAAAATGAATGGCAAAAGAACCTGCCTTTCTGATATGTTTGAAGCGGTGGGAGCCTATACTGCAGGCAAAATTTCAGCTGAAGAAGTTGAAGAATATGAAAATAAAGCTTGCCCTTCCTGTGGTTCCTGCTCAGGTATGTATACGGCAAACAGCATGAATTGCCTGACGGAAGCATTGGGCATGGGATTAAAGGGCAACGGGACTGTTCCCGCTGTTTATTCGGAAAGAATAAAACTTGCAAAACATGCGGGAATGAAGATAATGGAGCTTTTGGAGAAGGATATAAAGCCAAGAGATATAATGACAGAGGAAGCATTTTTAAATGCACTGACCATTGATATGGCATTAGGCTGCAGCACAAACAGCATGCTTCATCTTCCGGCCATAGCCCATGAAGCGGGAATAGAATTAAATTTAGACATAGCCAATAAAATAAGTTCTAAAACTCCTAATCTTTGCCACCTCGCACCTGCAGGCAACACCTTCATGGAGGATTTGGACGATGCAGGGGGAGTTTATGCGGTAATGAATGAATTAAGCAAAAAGAATTTATTAAATTTAAGTGTGCTTACATGTACAGGGTTGACTGTGGGGGAAAATATTAAGGGGTGTGAAAATACCAACCCTGAAATAATAAGACCAATTGATAACCCCTACAGCCAAACAGGCGGTATTGCAGTATTGAAGGGAAATTTGGCTCCTGATACATGTGTTGTAAAGCGGTCGGCTGTTGCACCTTCCATGATGGTTCATGAGGGGCCTGCAAGGGTATTTGACTGTGAAGAGGATGCAATTAATGCAATAAATGAAGGCAGAATTGTTCCGGGAGATGTGGTTGTAATTCGTTATGAGGGACCAAAGGGAGGACCGGGCATGCGCGAGATGCTTAATCCTACATCTGCCATTATAGGCAGGGGCTTGGGAGAATGTGTTGCCTTAATAACTGACGGAAGATTTTCCGGTGCCACAAGGGGAGCAGCCATAGGCCATGTTTCTCCGGAGGCTGCTGTGGGCGGCAACATTGCATTGGTTGAAGAAGGAGATATAATCAAAATAGATATTAATGAAAATAAAATAGATTTTCTTGTTTCAGAGGAAGAGCTAAAGAAAAGAAAAGAAAATTGGAAACCCAGACAAGCAAAAATAACCACCGGTTATTTGGCAAGATATGCCGCAATGGTTACATCGGGAAACAGAGGAGCCATACTGGAAGTACCAAAGTGCTGATAAATAAAATCCCTAAATCTATGATTTGGGGATTTTGGTATCTCGCAGTCTCAATCACCAATGTTTTAGCTTCCTTTGGTCGCAAACATTGGGATTTCGTTGCGAATGACCTACCGCCATTTTTCAGAACCTAATTTGGGGACATTCCTCTTACCCAAAGACTATCCTTATAGTAGAGGTGTGTCCCCATACCTTTAAAAAATGGGGTTAGGGCATCTTTAATTTGTGAATATTTGTGTCCAGTAGGGTCTTCCGCTTGAGCTGGTTACATATCCAACGCCTATTTTCGAGAAGTTGCTTGAAA
The DNA here is from genome assembly GCA_964617605.1 of uncultured Clostridia bacterium. GTDB lineage: Bacteria > Bacillota > Clostridia > Tissierellales > Sedimentibacteraceae > Sedimentibacter. The sequence continues at coordinate 6,398 of CAZTXR010000058.1, forward strand.
GGATATTAGCTCTGTGACCTTCTGAATTCATCCAAGCATTTACTACTATTTCAGGAGTTGTTTGCCCAGCGGCAATGTTTTCACCCCATGCTGACCATTTGATTCCGAATTGTTTTAGCATATCGCCGGCACTGCCGTAAGTAGGTGATTGATGTGCAAAATAATTGTTTGTTGCCATATCTTTTGATTTGGTTCTCGCTACATTTGAAATTGCTGAATCCATTGTTAATGCAGGTAATCCTGCCTTTTGTCTTTCTACATTTACAAGTTCTACTACTTTTTGTTCATATGTTAAATTTGATGAGGAAACTGTTGTGTTATTGTTTGTAACCGGTTTAGTCGATTCCGGAGCAGGGGTTGGTGCCGGTGCCGGTGCAGAAGGTTTTTCAACCGGAGCTGCCGGTTTCTCTTGGGGAGCTGCAGGTTTTTCAACCGGGGCTGCTGGTTTTGCAGCAGACGAGTATTGATTTAGTACCGTTTTCCAATCAATTGTATTTAAGTTTACTTCTTTTCCATTAACAGTAATTGTGTATTGGTTTTTCACAGCCGCATTTTGACCTGTGTAATTTTTAAATACATTATTGTAATTCACTGTTGTACAAGTTGTTGTTGCTGCAAAAGCCGATGTTGATGACAGTGCTAACACAGCTGTCAATGTTAGTGCGATAATTCTTTTTTTCATAGTATACTCCTATTTAGTCTTTAGATTTTTTGGGGACCAAGCAAGACTTAATCCTTTGAAACTTTAGAACTTGTTAATGAGTTTGTCCTCATGCATGCATTATAGCACTCAAAATATCTAAAAAAAATACATAATAACTTCTTGGATTTCCAGATATGACAAGTAAATTACACAATTTTGCAAACAAAGGAAATGAATACAAACTTATTACAGATTAAGAGTAATTATTCAAAAAACATTAAGAAAGGTTTAATTAGTTAAACATAATATGTAAAAAGTGTTTATTATTAACACAATTATTTCTTGACAATATTTAAGAATTATATTATCATTCCATTAATACTTTATCATAACTGTGAAGGATGAAAGTAACATTTTGGTTACAATTTAGAGAGTGAATCGGTTGGTGAAAGGTTCTCAGCACAAGGTGTGAAATACAAATCCTGAGTTCTGTGTAAAAGCACAGCGGGTTGGCTGACCGTTATTTCAGAAAGAGGCTTAGGCAAATTAAGGTGGTACCACGGGTTATCTCGTCCTTTCAGGATGAGGTAATCCTTTATTTATTTTATGGGAGGAAATTATGGAAAAAAGAAATGTTTTTGATGTATTAGCAGAAAGAGGATATTTGGAACAATGCACTCATGAGGATGAAATAAGAGAATTATTGGGAAAAGAATCTGTCACATTCTATATAGGCTTTGATCCCACTGCAGACAGCCTTCATATTGGCCATTTCATACAGATAATGGTTATGTCCATCATGCAGCAGCATGGACACAGGCCTATAGCACTGCTTGGGGATGGAACAACCATGATTGGAGACCCCAGTGACAGAACCGGAATGCGCTCAGTTATGACATTTGAAACAATTACTCATAATGCGGAAAACTTTAAAAAGGTATTTGAAAAGTTTTTGGATTTTTCAGACGGAAAAGCACTTATGCCAAGAAATTCCGAATGGCTTTTACCCTTGAATTATCTTGAATTCATGAGGGAAGTTGGAGTGCATTTTTCTGTAAACAGAATGCTTGCGGCAGATTGCTATAAAAACAGAATGGAACAAGGTCTTACATTTTTTGAATTCGGTTATATGTTGATGCAATCTTATGATTTTTATATGTTGAATCAGAAATTCAATTGTAAAATGCAGTTTGGCGGCAATGACCAGTGGTCAAATATTTTGGGCGGTGTTGAACTTACAAGGAAAAAAGCAGGTGAACAGGTATACGGAATGACTTTTTCCCTTTTAACAAACAGTGAAGGCAAAAAAATGGGTAAAACCGAAAAAGGAGCCCTATGGCTAGACAGAAACAAGACCACTCCGTATGAATTTTATCAATACTGGAGAAACATTGATGATGCTGATGTTGAAAAGTGCTTAGCCTTGTTGACCTTTTTACCCATGGACGAGGTAAGAAGACTTGGTGCGCTTGAAGGTTCCGAAATAAATAAAGCAAAAGAAATACTGGCATTTGAAGTAACTAAGATTATTCATTCGGAAGAAGATGCAGTTAATGCACAGGAAGCAGCCAGGGCATTATTTGGAGGGGGAGCCGAATCCGAAAATATTCCAACGACAGAATTAACTAAGGCTGAACTTGGGGAAGGCATGACTGTGATCGACCTTATGGCAAAGGCAGGTCTTATCAAATCCAAAAGTGAAGGAAGAAGACTTATCGAGCAGGCGGGAGTTACGGTAAATGACCTTGTAATCGGGGATTTAGGCGCAACAGTTACTGAAAAAGATTTTGAAGATGAAAAGTTAATGATTAAAAAAGGCAAAAAAATATATCATCGAATTAAATTAATTTAAAAAAATTTTTTGGGGACGGTTCTTTTTTAAAAGAACCGTCCCCAAAAAAGTCCCAAAAAATTGTTTTATTTTATAAGGGTTTCTTGTATGATTTCTTCTTTGTCTAATACTATATGGCCATTTTCCTCAATAAAATAATAGTTTTTGAGGTATTGTCTTTTGCCTCCGAAAGGTTCCGGGGCAGTGGGGTCATTGAAAACATACTGTCCCGTAACAACTATTTCTGAAACATCATCTGTTTGATCAGAAAACACTTTTGAGCTGACAATAATCCCATCAGTCAATCTCCGAACGGATGAGCCCACTTGTCCGGACATGGGTCTGTAAACCCTTCCATCTATTCCATAGGGGCTGTTGATAGCGGCTTGTGAAAGAACATCCTCCCACTCTTCATCTTTAACTACTTCTTTTCCATAATCATAAAATCTTTCAATCAGTGATAAATATTTTTTTGTTATTTCTATTGCCTGCAATTCAGTGCTGCCTTTTTGTCTGATATGCACAGTTTGGGTTTTAGGATCCCATAC
>CAZTXR010000059.1:0-9382 GCA_964617605.1 uncultured Clostridia bacterium
TTGTCAAGTATTCTTTTCAATGATTTTATTTCCTTAATAAAGTAGCTGTCTCCTTGAGAAATATTGTCTCGTACAGCCATAGAAGTAATTATTAAAGAAAACCTTATATTAAATTCCTTTGCAGCACATGTGTGAATTGTCTGGGCTAAAATACCGTTCACGGCCAAGGCTTTGATAAATGTGGACTTTCCTGAAGCATTGGAGCCTGTGATTATGCTGTCATTGCTTATTTTTCCGCTGTTAGGAACAGGATCTGAAAGCAGGGGATGATAAAAATCCTCAAAAGTTATGGAATTTTCATTATGAAAAACCGGCATGCAATAATAAGGCAGACTTTCCCTGAATGATAGCACACAAATAGCCATGTCAATTTCACCCATTGATTTGTATAAGGTGTGAAAGTCATCAGAATGTTTTAAAATCATTTTAGTGGCTTTGTTGTATTTTCTAATATCTATAAGAAATATAATTTTCAAATATTCTGCCAAGACAGCCATATCTGAAAAATCCTTTTGCATGATATCTGATAGCTTTGTTCTAAGTGGTTTAAATACACTAAAGCTTTTTCTTAATTCGCTGAAAAAGGGAAGAGAATCATATTCTTTGCTTTTAAGTATTTTGTTTACGCATTGCAAAATGGTTGAAAAATATTGTATGGCAGACAGTTCTCTTTCTATTTTTGATTTTATTGTGTAATATACCATGCCGTTTAATATGGCAGCAAATATAAAAGCTAAAATACCAATCTGAGTATTAACGATGGTTAGAAAAATACAAAATAAGGGAATAAGCGCTAAAATATTATATAAAGAATTATATTTCAAAGCTTTTGCTTCAGCATTAAAAATAAATGAAACTAAACCGTTATGGTTATACTTTCCTGCTTTGGCTAAGTTCATCTGCAGTTTCAGCCTATGGTCGGGATTTTCTTTTAAGTATGTTATAAGTTCCTCTCTATTTAAAAGAATAATATCTTTTTCTTGAATTTCATGTAGTGTATCATAAAGATATTCTTCGCCTACGGATGTAAGGCAGGAATTAATTCTTTTGAATAAGAGGTCCATATCCAAATCATCCCAAGTAATACCATCTATTATGTTCGACTTGCTAAAATTAGCTGATTTATAGCGGTGATAGACTCCTATACTTTCAAAATCGCATTTTTTTGGTTCAGGAATTTTGCCGAAAGAGTTTATAAGCAAGGATTTAAGTTTTTTATTTGAACGGCTGTTTGATATAATCAAAGCAATAATTATCATGAAAGCTAATAAAATTAAATACCATAAATAGTCCATTAAATCTCCTTTCTTGGTGAATATTAAATTGTATAAGTGTGATGATGGCCATAACTGCTAAATAAAACAAGAATAAGATAACTTGAAAAAGTATCAAACTCCTTTTATGCGTCAAAGTGCATGCAGAAGTACTTACAGTTACCGCTATTTACTATATAATACAATTTAAATCTATAACAATCAACAAAAGATTGCGAATCATTTTTTAAGAAAAATCGCCATTCAAAAGGGCTATAAAGGCATTTTGAGGTCCGTCCCCAAAATGCCAAAAGTGCATAAAATATTTTGTTATTTGTTTATATTAATGATATAATGTTAAAAAGCATTACAAGATGACAAGAAGCCCAATTCTTTGTCATATGGGGAGGCAATAAATGATTATAGTTTTATGGAGAATTATAGTTGTAATACAAGAGCTTTTATCATTCGGGACAGCATATAGACTGACAAAACGTGGCGGTGACAACGGAGTGGCCCTATGGGGATGGTTTTTTGTTTTAAGCTTAGCTTCTGCGGTTCCGGGTTTAGGTATTTATTTATGGTATAGGTATAGGGACGAATATGGAGAATTTTAAGGTCCGTCCCCAGAATGCCGGTCAGTTCAGGAGGCAAGCTATTGAAACATTGAAGAAAATATTTAGGGATAAATCCTATTCAAACATCGTAATAAACAATGATGTTAAAAATGTTGATCATAGGTTTGTTTCGCTTTACCGAAAGTCAGTCTTGGGAGTTATTGAAAATTTAATATTTATTGATTGGATAATCAACGAAGTATCTGTTATGAAAACGAAGAAAATGGAAATAGAAGTTCTGACAGTACTTAGATTGGCAGTATATCAAATAATATTTTTGGATAAATCTCATGAAAATATAGTTGTTAATGAAAGTGTTCAATATATAAAGGACAAAAAGAATATCAGAGGTTCCAAATTCGTTAATGGAGTACTTAGAAATATACTCAGGGGCAAGGATGAACTAATAGAAAAAATGAATAATTTACCGGAGGATGATTATTTAAGCGTAAAATACTCCTATCCAAAGGAGTTGATTAGTAAATGGAAGAACCAGTTTGGAAAGGACCTTGAAGAGGTTTTAAGAGCAAATAACAAGGAAGCTCCCTTGGAAATCAGAGTTAATACACTTAAAATTAACAGAGATGAGCTGATTAAGCGTTTTGAAGAGAAGGGGATTAAGGCTTATAAATGTAAATATGCAAATAAGGGATTAGTTATTGAAAATCCATTTGAGATAGATAAAACAGAAGAATTCAAAGAGGGCGTATTTTCCATACAAAGCGAAAGCTCAATGTTAGCGGGACAAATATTAAATCCCAAGGAGAATTCACTTATAATTGACATGTGTGCAGCCCCGGGCGGCAAAACATTAAATGCTGCGGAAATGATGAATAACACAGGCAAAATAATATCAAGGGATATCTATCAAGGCAAGCTTAAATTAATAGAAAATGAATTGAAAAGATTAAACATAAGTAATGTAAAAGTTCAAGAATATGATGCGACGCAATTGGATGAATCATTGATTGGAAAGGCAGATTATGTTATAGCGGATGTGCCCTGTTCCGGTCTTGGAATAATAAGGCGTAAGCCGGAAATAAAATACAATATTCAAATGGCAAATAATATTACAGAAATTCAGTATAAAATTCTTGAAAATGCATCAAAGTATTTGAAACCTACAGGTGAACTGGTTTATTCCACATGCACAACAAACAAAGAGGAAAATATAGAAATAATTAATAAATTTTTAAAGAACAATAACTTTATTTTAGTTGACTTTTCTGATAAAATAAATGAAGGTTTTACAAGAGCCAAGGATGGCTATATTGAAATATATCCTCATCTTCACGGTATGGATGGGTTTTTTATTGCGAAATTAAAAAGCTTATGATATAATTTAGAAAATTTAATTTTGGCATAGTTGTAAGATTTATTTGTCATCCTGAGCGAAAGCGAAGGATTACGTGTATTTAATGAAGGGAAAAGATCAAATTTTTCACTAGGTTCAGAATGACAGGGACCTAATGATTATTAATAGCAATGACAATAGTGAGTCTTTTATATATAGCAATGTCGAAAAGAAGGTAAATATGAAAAAAATTGATGATTTAAGCTTTGATGAGCTAAAAGAAGTTCTGTTACAGATAAATGAACCGAAATTTAAGGCAAACCAGATATTTGACTGGATACATGGCAAAACAGTTGATAATTTTGAAGAAATGTCCAATATATCACAGAAAACAAAAACAGAGCTAAAAAAAGAATATGATTTTACCAAAGGAAAAATTGAACTAAAACTTGAATCAAAAATAGACGAAACAAAAAAGTATGTAATAAAATTTGAGGATGATAATATAGTAGAAAGTGTGTTTTTAAAATATAAGTTTGGCAATACAGCGTGCATTTCATCACAGGTGGGATGCAAGATGGGTTGTCATTTTTGCGCTTCCACAAAGAATGGCCTTATCAGGAATTTAACCACTGCAGAAATGCTTAAGCAGATATATCTGATGCAAAGGGATACAGGGGAAAAAATATCCAATGTGGTTATTATGGGTTCGGGAGAGCCCCTAGAAAATTTCGATAATATAGTAAAGTTTCTTAATATAATTAATGACGAAAAAGGCCAAAATATATCAATGCGTAAAATTACCCTTTCGACCAGCGGTATAGTGCCAAATATTTATAAATTGGCTGATGAGAATATTCCCATTACGTTGGCAATTTCTCTTCATGCTCCAACTCAGGAAAAAAGAGAGCAAATAATGCCCATTGCAAAAAAATATAAGCTGCCTGATATACTTAAAGCTTGCGACTATTATGTTAACACAACAGGCAGAAGGCTTACATTTGAATATATTATGATAAAGAATTTTAACGACAGTCAGGAAGATGCTTTAGCATTATGTAAAATATTAAAAAATAAATTAGCAAATATAAATTTAATTCCATGCAATTATGTAAAAGAAGCAAATATTAAACCAAGCAGTGACTTGGATATTGCAAAATTTAAAAAAGTATTATCGGATAATGGAATAAATGCAACAGTCAGAAGAGAGTTGGGCAGTGATATTAATGCTGCTTGCGGTCAGCTTAGAAATGATTTGTTAAATATGTGAGGTGCTGTATGAATGTATTCTTCGAAACAAATAAGGGCTTAATGCGGGAAAACAATGAAGATAATTTAATAGTTGAGGAATTTGATAATTACAGCTTGTATGCCGTGGCTGACGGAATGGGTGGCCACAAGGCGGGAGAAGTGGCAAGTTCCATTGCTATTGAAGGAATAAGGAATTATTTTGTTGAATGTATGGAAATGGAAGATTTTAAACCTCCTTTATTTATTATTGAGAGCATAAAGCTAAGCAATGATAAAATAAGGGAAGAATCTTTAAAAAATGATGAATGTTGCGGTATGGGAACAACCGTAACCATGGCAGTATTGGATAAAAAGCAAGATACAATATACATAGGCAATGTAGGCGACAGCAGAGCATACTTATTAAGGAATGACGAAATTGAACAAATTACTACAGATCATACTTATGTACATGAATTATTAAAGGACGGGAGAATTACAGCCGAAGAAGCAAAAATTCATCCTAAAAGAAATGTAATAACACGTGCTTTAGGCAGTGAAGAAAGTGTACATGCTGATATATTTGAAATAGAATTTTATGAAAATGATATACTTATTCTTTGTACCGACGGACTAACAACGCATGTATCCAATGATAAGATGTTGGATATCATAAAAGAATACGGTACTTCAGAAAGTGTGCAAAAATTAATTAAACAAGCAAACGATAATGGAGGAACTGATAATATTACCATAATTATTGTTGATAATATCATTAGAGGTGAAAACTTATGATAGGTAGAATATTAGGAAACAGATATGAAATAATAGAAAAAATCGGCGGCGGAGGAATGTCAAATGTATACAAAGCTAAGTGTAAAGTATTAAACCGCTTTGTAGCCATAAAGATTTTAAGAGATGAATTAACTCAAGACCCGGACTTTATTGATAAATTTAAACAGGAATCTTTATCTGCAGCAAGCTTAACTCATCCTAATATTGTAAATATTTATGATACAGGAATAGAAGATGGTATTTATTATATTGTTATGGAGCTTGTTAGAGGAGAAACTTTAAAAAACTATATAAAAAGAAATGACAAATTAAGTGAGCAGGAAACTGTTAAAATTTCAAGACAGGTTGCAGAAGCATTAAAACATGCACATACAAACAATATAGTTCACAGAGATATTAAACCTCACAATATACTTATTACAGAGGACGGTACTGCAAAGGTAACGGATTTTGGTATTGCCAGAGCATCAACAAGCTCTACCATTAACAATACATCTAATGTTATAGGTTCTGTGCATTATTTTTCTCCTGAGCAAGCAAGAGGAGGATATGTGGATGAAAAATCAGACATTTATTCATTAGGAATTGTAATGTATGAAATGATTACAGGAGTTCTTCCTTTTGATGCAGACAATCACATTTCAGTAGCCATGAAACAAATTCAGGAGAAGCCTGTGCTGCCTTCTAAGAAGGTTAAAAATATTAATATTTCCAAAGCTTTTGAAGATATTATAATGAAGTGTCTTGAAAAACATCAAAGCTTCAGATTTCAAAATATTGACGAATTGTTAAAAAAACTGGATTCTTTAAATGGAACTATTGAACAGCATGAAAAAGGCGAAGAAGAAATAATTGATTCACCTACCATTGTAATACCTGCTCTTACGGATATAGAAGAAAACAATGTTATAAACATAGACTTGGTTGACGAACATTCAAATAATGCATTTAAAAGTTTCTTTGGTCAAGATGATATAGAGGATAAGGATGATGAACAAAGAGAGGCAAAAAAACATAATAATAAGATTACCATGGCAGCAATAATAAGCGCTTTAATTATTGCAGTAATAGGTGGTGTCATTGCATTTAAATCTTTTATGTATGTGCCTGAAGTGCCGGTTCCTGATTTGCTGGGCAGAAGTGAAGAAGAAGCAAAAAAATATGTTGAAGATTTAGGATTGGTTTTCAAGGTTGCTAAAAGAGATTTTTCTGATAAATATGACGAAGGAAAGGTAATGGAACAAAGTGTTGAAGAAGGTTCTAAGGTTAAAGAAAATTACCCTATCGAAGTTATCATAAGCAAGGGAAGAAAAGAATTTTATGTTCCGGATTTAATAGGCAAATATGCCATTGAAGCAGGTATTATACTAGCGAAAGACGGCCTATTGGAGGGAGATGTAAAAGAAGAAAATTCAGATAAATTTTTGGCTGGACAAATAATGGATCAGTTTCCTAAAGCTAATTCTTCTGCAAATGAAAATGATAAAGTAGACTATGTGGTAAGCTTGGGGCCAAAAATAATATATGTGAAAATGCCAAAATTATTAAATTTAAATATAGAAACCGCAAAGCTTACAATTACCCAATTTGGTCTTACAGTAGGAAATGTGACTACTGAGTCAAGTGAAGAAATAGCTGAAGGCTTAGTTATGAAACAAAGCATAAATGCGGGAGATGATGTAGAGCAAGGAACATCAATATGGCTGACAGTAAGTTCAGGTAAACCCGAGGAAGAACCTGTTGAAGAGCCGACTCCGGAAACACCGGGAGGAACATTCCCCTTAGCTATTTCACTTCCTAATGACAGGGATAAGGCAGCAATAGTTATCCAAAGAATTGCCAGTGAAGGGCGAGAAGTTATATACTCAGAGGAAGTATCTACTTCGGAAGGAAGTATATTAATAAATGTTCAAGGAAGAGGAACAGAAATATTTGAAATATATATTGACAATGAATTGTATGACAGAGTTGAAATAACATTTGAATAAAAAGAACAGGAGTATATATGATTGAGGGAATCATAACAAAGGGTGTCGGGGGAAATTACTATGTTGATATTGGAAATAAAATAATTGAATGCAGGGCAAGAGGACTTTTCAGACTTAAAAATATTAAACCACTGGTAGGTGATTTGTGTCTTATCAGAATTACTGAGGAAGATGAAGATAAAGGGTATATTGAAGAAATTAAGGAAAGAATCAATGAGATTAAAAGACCACCGGTTGCCAATGCCCAACAGCTTTTGATAATTTTTGCGGTGAAAAATCCGGAGCCAAGCTTTTTGTTATTGGATAAACTTTTAATTGCAGCCGAATCGAATAATTTAAAGCCTGTTATTTGCTTTAATAAGGCTGATTTAGCTGATGAAGGCGAAAAGGAACATATACAAAATATTTTTAAAAACACTGACTATAAAATAATTTTTACAAGCAAATATAATGAGGATTCCCTTCAAGAATTAAAAAATATACTTAAAGATAAGCTAAATGTGTTTTCCGGACCTTCCGGTGTCGGAAAATCATCAATAATGAATGCTGTTCAGCCGGACTTTATACTTAAAACCGGCGAAATAAGCGAGAAATTAAAAAGAGGAAAGCATACCACCCGCCATGCTGAAATTTTTAAATTGAGTTTTGGCGGATATGCAGTTGATACGCCGGGATTCAGTTCTTTTGAATTAGAAGGAATAGATGAGTATACCCTTAGGAATTATTATCCTGAAATCGTAAAATACGATGATGGATGCAAATTTTTAGATTGTCTTCATTATAAGGAACCGGGCTGTGTAATAAAAGAAGCTGTCGATAATAATTTAATCAGTGAAATAAGATATAATAACTATATAAAGCTTTTAGAACAAATAAAAAACAATAAATTGTATTAGGAGGAAGTATGAAAAATAAATTAGCACCTTCAATATTATCTGCCGACTTTTCCAATCTTGGGGAAGCCATAAGACTTGTAGAAGAAGGAGGAGCAGATTACATACACATAGATGTTATGGATGGACATTTTGTTCCTAATATTACAATAGGACCTGATGTAGTCAAAAGTTTAAGAAAAACTACGGAACTTATATTTGATGTGCATCTTATGATTGAAAATCCTGATGATTTTATAGAAGATTTCTACAATGCAGGTGCAGATATTATTGTGGTACACCAGGAATCCTGCATTCATTTACATAGAACAATCCAAAAAATTAAATCATTTGGTTTAAAGGCGGGTGTATCTTTAAATCCTGCAACACCCGTATCCACCCTTAAAGATATTATAAGAGAAGTTGATATGGTCTTGCTAATGAGTGTAAACCCCGGCTTTGGGGGGCAAAGCCTTATAAAAAATGTAAAATATAAATTTAACGATTTAATAAAGATGATTAATGATTATAATTTATCTATAGATATTGAAATTGATGGAGGAGTAAATTCTTCAAATCTAAGGGAAGTGCTAAGCTGGGGTGCAAATGTTGTAGTTGCAGGCTCTGCAATTTATAAAGCACAGGATGTAGTAAATGAAACAAGGAAGTTCAAGGAAATAATGGTCTTATGAAAACAGCATTAATAATCGGAAACGGCGAAGAAACAGAAAAAAACATAATTGAAAATATTAATAGCGACTATGTTATATGTGCTGATGGGGGACTTGAAAAAGCAAAAAAATACGGAATTGCTCCTGATCTTATAATCGGGGATTTTGATTCTGTAAATTTGTCTGTTCTTAAACAATATGAAATGCTTAATATTCCAATTGAAAAATTTCCTTCCGAAAAAGATTCAACAGATATGGAATTAGCTGTTGAATTTGCCATTTCCAAAGGTTATAACCATATTGTGCTGACAGGTGCTACCGGTTGTAGGCTTGACCATACATTGGGAAATATTATGCTTATGGAAAGATGTTTCAAAATTGGTGTATTCATAACTATAATAGATAACCACAATGAAATGAAAATTATATCTGATAATACGAATTTAATATTAGATTATAAAGAGGGATGCTATATATCCATAATCCCGGTTACAGAATTTATATCGGGGCTTAGTTTGGAAGGCTTTAAATATAATTTAAGCAATGTTAACATTCAGAGGGGTTCAACCCTATGTATCAGTAATCAGATAAAAAGCAGTAAGGGAAAAATAACATTAAATAAAGGAACAGCTATAGTATTTATATCAAAAGATTAAACAGGA
>CAZTXR010000060.1:0-9232 GCA_964617605.1 uncultured Clostridia bacterium
ATGTATATGCACAAACTCTGTCATCATGACCGTATGCCATTATCATTCCTCTGTCAATACCCACATCCCTCGCTTTTCCTGCAGGCACTATTTCAAGCTCAGCTGTTAAAAAGTCTTCTTCAATCATTCCATATTTTTCATTAAGTATTTTCAATACATTTAATTTGAATTTCTTTTCATCTTCCTCACCATTTGTGCCTTCTGCCGGAAGGCTTCCGATAATAACATTAAGCCCTTCGCCTTCAATTGCCTCTGATAACTTCTTATCGTTTTGGTCCTTTGCCAAGTGCGGAAGAAGGTCGGTTATATAAAAAACCGGGTCCTTTTCATCATCACCGATGGCAAGGTCAATAATATCTCCGTTTTCTTTCACAACTGTTCCATAAAGAGCTAAAGGAATTGCAACCCATTGATATTTTCTTATGCCACCGTAATAATGGGTTTTTAAAAGTGTTAATCCATGTTCTTCGTACAAGGGGTTTTGTTTTAAATCAATGCGGGGAGAATCCACGTGACTTCCTACTATATTCATTCCTTTTTCAAGATCATCCTTTCCCACCACGACCAGGACAGCTGATTTTCCCTTATTCACATAGTATAGTTTATCCCCTGCTTTTATTTCCTTTTGTTCCTTAAAGTTTTTAAAGCCTGCTTCTTTTGCAAGTCTGACTATTTCATTAATTGACAGTCTTTCTGTTTTTGAAGCATCTATAAATTTCTTATAATCATCCGCTAATTTAAAAACCTCTTCTTTTGAATCCGAATTAATTTTTTCCCAAATATAATCCTTTTTATAAAAAAGTTTGTTGCTTGCCATTTCTAATCTCCTCTATTATTGTTTAGTATCATTAATTTTGCTAAGTATATTTGACCATCCTCTTCAATACATTTAATATGATAATTTTTGATTAAATTAAATTCACCGTCATAACCGCTCATGAACCAATTTAAATCTGCATTGACCCAGTATCCTGAATCAGTCAGTTCTATGCTGTTAATTTTATGAATTTTCACATTCATTGCTAATTCATAATCAGTAGGACAATCAATTACTTTGTATAAAATATCCAAGTCATTTTGAAGCAGGTTTCCTGCTTCAATTTTATTTAGCTTTTTTTCTAAACTGTCCATATCCTGACAGCTGTACAAAAATTCATTAATTATCTTTATCCGCCCATTTAACAAATTTTCAATGGTCTTTATTTCATTATGGTATTCATAACCGTTAATTGAATTATAAGAGAATAAAAGCAATAATATCATGGTAAAAATAAATCTTTTTTTCATTTGTAATCCCCCTAAAATAAAGATAGTCTTTTTATTATAGGGGGATTAGAATAATTATTTTATCAATTATTGTCGCCTTTAATATAAAATTAATCGTTTTATTTCAACAATATTTGCATTAGAGCACAAGTTTTTTCACGCTTTTTCGTTTTTCTAATGTAAATGGCAGCTCCATGCGGCCTTGTTTGGTTTTATCACCTTTTATCATTTTTATAAGCATTCTCATACCGACAGCACCCACATCATAATATGGTTCCCCTATGGTAGTAAGCTCAGGTCTCACAAATTTTCCTTCGCGGATATTTCCAAATCCTACAACGGACATATCGTCAGGAACTTTTATTCCATTGTCCAAGAAACTGTCCAATATTCCTATTGCAATCTCATCGGTACTGCAAACGCAAGCTGTAAAATCTCCTGTTTCACCAATTATTGATTTTCCGAATTCATAGGCTTGACTGTGTTTGTTTCCCTCAACAACATACACTTTTGAATATTCCAGTTCATTATCTTCAACAGCCTTTAAATATCCTTCAATTTTTTCGCTTTCAACGGAAGTTCTTTCTTCAAAATCTGAAAAATATGCAATTTTCTTATGTCCTTCCTCAATTAAATATTTTGTCATTTCATAAATTGCGGAATGACAGTCAATAGTTATATGATTTATCTTATCGCTGACATTCCTTGTAAAAAATACACAAGGTTTATTGAAGCTTTTTGCCAATTTAATTATTTCATCATCAAATTTACTTCCTACAAGAAATAGTCCTTCGGCTTGTTTCCTGTCTAAAAGCTGCAAATATTTTTCCTGGGTTTCTGTGCTTGAGTAACTGCTGCATAGAAGAATATCATATCCGTACATTTTTCCTATTTCTTCAATTCCCCTTACAATATCAGCCACATAACTTTGGGCTAAATTGTTTACTATTACTCCTATTAAATAAGACCTTCTGGTTACAAGGCTCCTGGCTACATCATTGGGCTTATATCCCGTTTCTTCAATTACTTTTAAAACTCTTTTCCTGACTTCCGGGCTTACCGGCTTAGAATCGTTTATAACTCTTGATACGGTTGAAATTGAAACTTCAGCAAGTCTGGCAACATCTTTGATTGTTATCATTTTTTCCTCCTGTTTTTATCCTTGGCAATGTATTCCTATATACTCTTATTATATATGTATTTCATCATAAAGGCAAATGATATTTTCCCGTTTTCCTGACATTTTATAAATTCACATAAAAAAACCCGCATGTGCCGCAAACCACTAATTCACACCCGCACCTAAGCAGGTGGGATTTCTGTTGCCTGATTCTGGCTTCCCGTCAAAGCGGGCTTGTCATAGGCAGTCAAACTTGAAGTCCCTGAAACATTATGTCGGTTGAATTATATGATTTCCGTACACCGCAGGCTATTTATTTAATTATATTATACCAATAATCTTATAATTTTACAACTGATTTTTTGCAAACAGCTTTTGTATTTGTAGTATTTTAACCTTTGAATTTTATAATATTCAACAATCTTTCCTTAGCAAATTTTCCAATTCTTCCTGGTTTATAACTTCTTTTTCAATTAAGAGTTTAGCTATATTTTCAATGCTTTCTTTATTTTCAAAAGCTAATTCAAACACTTCTTCATATATTTCGGCAGTCAGTTTCTTTACTGATTCTTCAACTGATGTCAATGGTACCCTAAGCTTATCAGATAACAAATTATAATTTATAAATGTCTTATCGTTCATTCCATATTTTGAAATATAGTCAATTGCCAAGGTGGTAACTTTTTCGATATCATTTTGCGCCCCGGAACTTATATTTTCACTGCCGAAAAATATTTCCTCACATACTCTTCCCGCCATTAAAACAGATAAGTGATTCCTGATAGTTTTTTTAGTCATAACTTCTTCAGAAGCGGGGGTGCTCAGCACATATCCTCCGGCACCCTTGCTTGTCGGAATTACAGAAACACGGATAATCTTATTATCAGGAAGCAAATACCTTGAAACAAAAGCATGTCCTGCCTCATGATAAGATGATATGGTTTTTTGCATACCATTATCATAATATTTTTTTTCAACCCCGGCTAAAACTTCTAAATATGCTTTATTTATATGCTGTCCCGTAACCTTATGAGAGTTTTCTTTTATGGCTAACAGGGCTGCTTCATTAATCAAATTTTCAATCATGGCACCGCTGAAATACACTGTTAAATCAGCAAGCTCATCTACATTAACATCTTCTGCTCTTGTTTTTTGCAAATAAAGTTTTATGATATCTTTTCTTGCCTCCTTGTCCGGGAGCATAATTTCTATTTGCCTGTCAAATCTTCCCGGTCTTAGGAGAGCATCATCCAATGTGTCTATTCTGTTTGTGGCGGCTACAAGAACTGTGCCTGAATCCTCGGCAAAGCCTGACATTTCAGTAAGAAGTGCATTTAAAGTTCTTTCGCTTTCATCGTTTCCCTTAATATTGCCGGCCGCCCTTTTTTTGCCTATGGCATCTATTTCATCAATGAAGATAACGCTTTTGCCTGATTTCTTTGCTTTCTTAAATAAATTTCTTATTCTTCCCGCACCAAGGCCTGCATAAACCTGCACAAAATCAGAACCTGATACAGCGTAAAAGGGTACTCCCGCTTCACCTGCCAAAGCCTTTGCCATCAATGTTTTGCCTGTCCCCGGGGCACCGTAAAGCAGAATCCCTTTAGGTTTCCTTACATTAAATTTACTGTATTTCTCCGGATTTTGAATGAAATCCACCAATTCCTCAAGACTGTTTTTTGCTTCGTAATTTCCTGCTACATCATCAAATTTCATGCTTGATGAGCCTATATATTCTATTTCGTTTAAAGAGCTGATTTCTTTTTGTGCTGGTTTTTTATTTTTAAAAAATATAAAATATACAAATATCAAAATGCCTATTATAGATATTATCTGATAAGTTTCCATTGTATATCCAAGTACGGGGACCTTCCTTCATGGACTAACCCTAATGAATTACCTGCCATGAAGGTGTGTCCCCCCTTTCTTCTTTTCTGTTATCTTATTTTACCATAGGGATATACAATTATATATACTCAATAAATAGTCCCGCTTCATATATTTTCCTTTGTATCCAATAGGCAAATACATTCAGCAGCTATACCTTCGCTCCTTCCTTCAAAGCCCAAGTTTTCAGTTGTGCTTGCCTTAATATTAATGTTTGAAATATTGGTTTTTAAATCATGGGCAATATTCTTTTTCATTTCTTCAATAAATGGTGCCATTTTCGGCTTTTGCGCAATTATTACAGCATCAATATTGCCTACCCTAAAGTTATTATCATCCATTAATTCATATACACTTCTTAATAAAATACGGCTGTCTGCATCCTTGTATCTGCTGTCAGTGTCAGGAAATAATTTTCCTATATCTCCCTTGCCCATAGCCCCTAACAAGCTGTCCATTAGAGCATGTATTAAAACATCTGCATCCGAATGACCATACAAACCTTTTTCATACGGTATATGAACCCCTCCGATTATTAATTTCCTCTTTTCAGTCAATGCATGAACATCATATCCTATTCCGACTTTCATAAGTACTCCTTTTAATAAATACTTGCAAGAATTTCTGCCATCCTCAGATCAAGCGGCCTTGTTATTTTTATATTTTTGGATAATCCTTCAATTGTTTTTACCTTGTAACCATAATATTCTACAATTGCCGCATCATCTGTAAAGTCTGCATCTTCAGTCATGGCATTTTCGTAGCATTCTCTTAACACATGGTAATCAAATGCTTGAGGTGTTTGAACGGCTTTTAAGCTTTTTCTGTCAAATGTTTTTACAACTGTGCCCTCATCCGAAACTTCTTTTATTGTATCCGTAACATCCATTACCGGAATACAAGCCTTGTGTATAAGAGCATTTTCAATGCATGTACTAATTAAATTATAAGAAATAAAGGGTCTTACCCCATCATGTATCAAAACAACATCACAGCTTCCTCTTACTTTCTTAAGTCCCTGATAAACAGACTCTGTCCTTGTTTTTCCTCCTGCTGCCACATGGGCAATTTTACTGTAAAAAGGTGCAATTTCATCTTTTACATATTCTATATCATCCTTATTGACAACTAAAATTATTTCATTTATATCATTGCTTTTTTCAAATTTATACAAGGTGGTATCCAAAATTGTTTTGCCGGCAATAATCATATACTGCTTGGGAATTTCAGAACCCATCCTTGAACCTTTTCCTGCTGCTACAATTATGGCGGTAACATAATTTTTATTTTGCATATCTTCTCCCCTAAGTACGGGGACATTCCTTAATTCTTTCTCCAGAGACTATCCCTACATTAAGGTGTGTCCCCCCTCCTTTATCTTCCTTTAAATCAATCTTTTTACATCTAAGTCCTCTAAGGTAATATTGGGTACTCCCAATTTCCTTGCAGGTATAAAATTACCGTGACAGTCCGAACCTCCGGATATCATTAAATTATTCTTTTTGCAAAAGTCAATATAATATTCAGCATCAAGATTATAAGGTGAAAAGCACTCAATGCCGTCAACCCCAAGCTCCGTCCAATATTTTAATTCTTCCGCAGGCATTGCAGAATTTTTATAGTGATAGGAGGGATGAGCAAGAAAAATACTTCCTCCGCTTTTTTTTGCAATATTGATTACTTCCTCAGGGCTCCTGAGAAGAGCCCGCAATCCCGAACGATAAACATCTGCCAAATGCTGAGGTATACCTTCGTGAATTCCCTTATCAATCATATAGTTGGCTGATTTCCAACCTCCCCTTTTTCTGTCATATTCATATCTTTCGAAATCTTCTTCATTTACATTCTCATATATTTTTGCAGCATAGCCTATATATTCTTTATTAGAATCCAATTTGTTCTGGTTGGTCCAATTCATCAGGCTTAGAAGTTCCTTATTATTTATATCAAAATTATATAAGGTTAAATGGTATTCTTTTCTCTTATATTCTGCAGTCAGTTCCGTACCCGGAATAAAAACAATATTGTCTCCGGGCTTTATTATATCTTGCATATTTTTAATATTGTCAATACAGTCATGGTCTGTTACAGAAAATATATTAATTTTATTTTCTATCAATTCACTCTTAAGTTCATTAACATCCCATGTGCCGTCTGAGGCATTTGTGTGCATATGCATGTCAATCCTTTTCATTGCTATCCCTCTTTTTAATGCTGATTTTTAGTACAAAGAATCCTCGTTGATTCTTGTATAAAACATATTTTTAACTTCCTCAAAGTCCTTGGTCTGAGCCATAATCCACATTAATTTTGTAATCACTGCTTCAATAGTCATGTCATAAGCTTGAAGAACACTGTATTCTTGGAGTGCTTTAACTCCCACTTCATATATACCCATGTCGCTTCCTTCAAACATTACCTGGGTTGCAACAACAACTATTTTGCCTTTTTTGATAAGGTCGTTTAACTTGCTTAAGAAATTCCGTTTATCAAGGAAAGGAAGCCCTCCCACACCATAACTTTCTATTACTACCCCTTCATATTTTTCGCCTATATAATCGAGCACATCGGGCTCCATGCCCGGCGCTAACTTCAATAAAAATATACTTGGATAAATGTTTTTATAAAATATAACTTCTTTTTCCGAATTGTCATTTCTTAAATATTTTGTTATTCGTCTGTCATCTATTAATGCTGCTACAGGAAAATTTATGCTGTCAAAGGCACTGTAGCTTTTGGATTTTACTTTTCTTGCCCTTGTTCCGATTATGGCTTTGCCGTCAAATACTATATAAATACCGCTTACATCCTTTTCTGTTGCAAATCTGAAGCTGTCCAAAAGATTCTTCTTGGCATCTGTTATATCAGCATTGATTGGTTTCTGAGCTCCTGTAATAACTATGGGTTTGTAGGAATTCTGAATCAGATAAGAAAGGGCCGCAGCTGTGTAGGCCATGGTATCAGTTCCGTGGGATATTACGAAACCATCATATTTGTAATAGTTTCGCTCTATGGTTTCGGTCATCATAATCCAATGTTCCGGTTGAATATTTGTACTGTCGATATTTAAGAGCTGCATGGTATCCACGTCACAATATTCCTTAATTTCAGGCACATAATTTAGCAGTTCCTCCGAATTTATTTCAGGTATCAAACCGCATTCAGTTTTTATGGAAGCAATTGTGCCTCCGGTCGCTATCAACAAAACTTTCTTCTTCATTTTACCTCCCCCTTCAAAATACGGGGACCTTCCTGTAAGGGCTTGCTTGCAGTGACTATTCCTGCCTTAAAGGTGTGTCCCCCTCCATTATTTTTTTCATATCCTCCGGCATAGGACATGTTATAACCATGCTTTCACCTGTAATCGGGTGCTTGAATTTCATTTCATAACAATGAAGTGCCTGCCTGCCTATCAATAAGCTTTCATTTCCATACAAGGTGTCACCTGCAAGAGGATGTCCTATGTGCTTCATGTGCACTCTGATTTGATGGGTTCTTCCGGTTATAAGCTTCAATTTAACCAAGGTCATATTATTGTATGTTTTTTCTGATTCATATTCTGTTATACATTCCTTGCCTGAGGGATGAACTATCCTTATTATATCCTCAGGATTCAACCTTAAAATAGGTTCCTTTATTATTCCTTTATTCTTTTCAAGATTGCCTTCCACAAGCGCATAGTAGAATTTTTCTACAGAATTTGATTTCATCTGATGGGCCAATTGGTTGTGGACATATGGATTTTTAGCTATTATTACGATGCCTGATGTATTCATATCAAGCCTGTTTACAAATCTGACCTTCCTCTTGATATTGTTTTGTCTATAATAATATGCAACAGCGTTTGCAATGGTGTTATTTTGATGGGATTTTGTGGGATGGACAACAATATAGGGCTGTTTGTTGACAACCAGCAAACTGTCATCCTCATAAATTATCTCTAATGGAATATCCACCGCATCATACTGGTCTTCTTCCTCATCAAATTCAACGGTTAGTTCATCACCTGCAAAAATAGCTTTGTTTAATTTTGCAACCTTTCCATTTAGGAATATTTTATCGTTTATCTCTAATTTCTTGGAAAGCCTCTTGGAGAATTTTAATTTTTCGGTCAATATGCCCTTTACAGTTTTGTCATTTTCTTGTATTGTATATTTAAGGATATTATTAAACATCAGTATACTCCCGGTTTGTAATCCTGAGCGAAAGCGAAGGATCCCATCTTTTTATGTTTGTTAAGTATTGTGTTTTAATAATAATATAAAAAAAAGGTAAAGTAAAGGGGATAATCATGAATGAAAAAGTAATAAATATTGCTGCAAACGATGACTCTTATACAGCTGATATCAAAAGAAAGCTCATTAAAATATTAACTGAAAACGGCTATAGTTATTACGAAGGGTTCAACCAGGATGCTCAATTAAATATTACTGTCGGCGGGGATGGTGCATTTTTAAGAGGTGTGAGGGAAAGCAACTTTTCCCAAATACCATTTATTGGCGTAAATACAGGCACCTTGGGATTTTATCCGGAAATTACACCGGAAAACCTCGAAAACTTTTTAATCAATTACAGGGCGGGAAATTACAAGATAAATCCTGTGAATTTAATAGAGTGCGAAATAATGACTGCCCGTTTATCTGATAAAATATATGCCGTAAACGATATAATACTGAAAAGAAAAGATATGAAAACAATGCATCTCAATGTTTTTATTGCTTCAAACCACTTGGAAAAAATAAGCGGTGACGGATTGATTATTTCTTCTCCCTTGGGAAGTTCCGCCTACAGCAAGTCGGCAGGCGGCAGTTTGGTGTATCCGTCACTTAAGACCCTGCAGATAACACCCTTGTCGCCTATTTTGTCAAATGCCTACAGGTGTTTGGAATGCAGTATTATTGTGCCTCCGGAATTTGAAATTGCAATATATCCTGAAAGAAGAGATGATTACTATTTAGC
>CAZTXR010000061.1:0-9201 GCA_964617605.1 uncultured Clostridia bacterium
TTCAATGGAAAAACTTCAACACGATTACAATTTAATCACAGGAAACTATATAGGTAACAAATTAGAAAATGGGGAAATTAAAACTGTAGAAAAGAATATAGGAAAAAACCAACAATTAAAATTAAATGATTTTATAGCAAATGAATATAGCGTACAACCATGAAATATG
Organism: uncultured Clostridia bacterium; assembly: GCA_964617605.1. GTDB lineage: Bacteria > Bacillota > Clostridia > Tissierellales > Sedimentibacteraceae > Sedimentibacter. Next base: position 170 of record CAZTXR010000061.1, read on the forward strand.
TGTTTTCAAAAATAAAATTTGATTCCGTTAATAATAAGATGTAAAATTTTCAATGGAATAATTATGATATTGTTATCGGAATTCTGGATGAAAGTGCAAGCAAACCTGAAAGTATCGTAATCTGGAATCGTGGTTTAAAGGACGAAGGGGATTATGAACCATATTATAAACGCTGGGTTTATAAGGATAACCAAATGGTACCTGTTGAAAAGTGGAATGCTGATAATTGAATATTATTCTTAAATTATATCATAAGTAAAATTATGCGGTTCAATGACAATGATATTGAAAACTTTTAAGTTCACACAGAAAGACAAAGATAGAATATACGTATAATTTGCGTTTGAAGTTAAGACGTATTATTCTTTTATTACGTTGAATAATTAGAATATTGTTCACCAAGGTATTAAATATTAAGGTGAGCTATATCTTGCTTGTATTAATATTTGGAGAAATTTTTGTGTTTGTTACTGAAATAATAATATTTATGTTGTTCTGCAATGAGCATGGACGTAAAAAGAGCGTGTTATATGTGCTGACTGCAAATTTGGCAAGCTTGATTGTTGGAGGATATCTAATTACGGTGTTACCTATATAAAATGATAAGTTAAATAAAAAGGTCAATTATAAAAATACAGCTTACAACATGGTAATTGACGGAACAAGCGGAGAATTTAAAAACCAAAGGGGAATAGATATATACAAGTGATGATTTCATCTTTATGATGATGTTTTAGCTTATTACAAATATAATAACGTTAATTAAAGTAGTTTTTATTTATAATATGTTGAGCATCAGTAGAGTGTTAGATATTAAAACTTACTTTAGTTAATTAAAGTGAGGTTCTAAATAAGTTGTATTTGAAAGGTATAGGGAGGTGGACAAAATGATTCACAAAGGTACAGTAATGCTTGAAACGGAGAGACTAATACTTCGGCAGTTTACGATTGACGATACAGAGCCAATGTTTCGTAACTGGGCTAGTGACCCAGGGGTTACAAAATACTTAACATGGCCTACGCACGAAAACTCCAATAATTCAAGTCAGATTATCAAGAGTTGGATATCGGGCTATGAAGCTAAAAATAATTATAATTGGGCAATCGAACTGAAAGCTCTTAACGAACCGATTGGCAGCATTGCTGCAGTTAAAATAGATGACAATACAAATTTAGTACATATTGGTTATTGTATCGGTAAACCTTGGTGGTATAAAGGTTATACAAGTGAGGCATTGTCTCGGCTTGTCCGGTTTTTCTTTCAAGAAATCAAAGTAAATAGGGTTGAGTCACGTTTTGATCCACGAAACACTAATTCCGGCAAGGTCATGAAAAAAGCAGGTCTTAAATACGAAGGAACCATGCGGCAAGCGGACCGAAACAATTTAGGGATATGCGATGCATCATATTACGCAATCCTTGCTGATGATTTTTTCAGTAAAGAATATAAATAGATGCTTCAAAGAAAATTATTTTTAGGCAGCTGTAGAAGATTATCTTATTAGTGTTTTAATTATTCATATTTTTTCAGATATTCAAAATATGGAAAGATACTTATAGGGGATGTTTCTTTTAATGCAATAAACGAGTATAATGAAAGCAAAGAAAAGTATCACCAAATCTGGGATGATGATGAAATTTATTTTGTAGCAGAAGAAATCAAGAGTAATCTTAGTAATGAGTATTTATGCGAATACACAAAAATATCACATTGTGCGGGAATATTGAGCATTAAGAATAAGTAGATTTCCAGTAGGTTAAAGAGAGGAATGGTGTGAAATAATTTGAAGAACAAAAAAGTTTTGATTGTTTTATTATCTATATTTTTATACAAGCTGGATGCTCAAAGGAACAATGTATAACAGTGAAAGATGATGATATTGAGGAAGGAACTTCTATATTAGAAAACAATGATTTTACTCAAGACAAATCCATATATTTAGAAGATGCCCTAAATTTAGTGACAGTTATAGAGGACACACATCCTTCATTCGTTATAGGAGATATTGAAGACAATTATGAACAAGTTAAACAAGAATTTTTAAATTCAATAACTCAAAATACCACCAAAGATGAGTTTAAATATCTTATTTTAAAATACCTAGCCATTTTACAGGATGGCCATACAGGGATACAAAGAAGTGAAAATGATTTCTTTTTGAATTTAGAATACTATACAATTGGAGAAGAATTAATACTATTAGATAAAGATGGAAATCTTTCAGATAATAAGGTAACCAAAATAGGCGGGGTATCAATAAATAAGGTTTATGAAACAGTTCAAACATATTATGTCGCTGAAAATGAAGCAGCAATAGAACGGAATAATAATATGTGGGCATTAAATTATGAAGTACTAAAGTTAGCAGGATGTCATATTAGCAATAACACTGTTGACGTAATTATAGAACAAAATGGTTTAATATCGGAAAACAAAATAAAGTTTATAAGGAAAGATGCATATGAAAGTTTTGAATATTCTTTTGAGATAGAATCTAAAATGATTAATGATATTTTTTATATTGACATGAATGTATGTAATGACAATAATATACTGGAAAAGCAGGTGGAGAAACTAAAAGAAGCTATTAATAGTGGATGTAAGAAAGTAATTATTGATGTCAGGGATAATCCAGGAGGTAATTCGTTAGCCTGTGAAAAACTGCTAAGTGCTATGGATATGAGTGTTCCGAATTATGGAGTTTATGTGAGATATTCAGCATTAGCTAATAAAAAATATGGCATAAATGCCCCCACTGAAGGTTTTGAACATCAAAAGCCAGATAAAAACACAGCCCAAAAAAACGAAAATATCAAATTAGCCATTCTTATGAATGAAAACACCTATAGTTCTGCAACTATGTTGGCTGTATATGTAAAGGATGGAGAACTTGGTACATTAATTGGTAGACCAAGTTCTAATGCTCCTAGTTGTTATGGCGATATTTCATACTACAAGTTACCTAACAGTAAAATTGACTTGACGATTTCCGTTAAGAAATTTCTACGCCCAGATACAGAAGCCGATCAAAGTATTTTAATACCAGACATTGTTACTGAATATAATGTTGATACTCTTGATGTAGCAATAGATTACCTCACTTGATGTACAAACAAGAACTTATTAACCTAGAAATAGGATAAGAAAATTATGAAAAAAAATTGAAAACTATACTTATTATAATAATAACCTTTTTGCTATAAATGGCTAAATATCAATCTTAGTGGAAATGCATTGCATAAAAAAATTTTGCAATACCAAGGGGGATAGTATTGAAAATAGAAATCAAAAAACCAGACATTCAAAATGCAGGTAAAATAGTAAAAGTAAATATGGATACTTGGAAAACGTCATATAGAGGTATTATTTCAGATGATTATTTAGATTCTCTCAATAGTTTAGATGAAAAAAGAATTGAACAATGTATGAAGCAAATACAGGATAACAACCCTTATTTAATTGCTTTAGTTGATGGTGAAATTGTTGGGATGTTGTCATATGGTAAAAGCCGAGATGATAAACATAAGAAATCAGGTGAAATAAATGCAATTTATGTTCTAAAAAAATATCAGGGCAATGGAATGTAATTTAAAAATGGCTACAGTCGCAGCCATTTTAAATTACATAGTCATTATTTCCAAAACTATCTTTGAAGCATCGATAAAATCTTTTATGTTAAGCTGTTCGTCTGTTGTGTGAACTAATTCCATTCCGGTTCCGATAACTACTGCTTTTATACCGTTTTTATTGAATATATTAGCATCGCTTCCACCGCCGGAAGGAATTTTTTCAACTTGCAGACTTAATTTTTCACATGCTTTTTCAATTAATTTTATTTGTTCATCCTCATGGTCTAATACATATGAGAAGTAGCAATATTCAATGTCATATTCTAATTTAGCACCATATTTATCACATGCATCCTGCAAGCATTTAATCATATGGTCAGTTTGGTTTTTAAGTTTTTCTGTTGAACGGCTTCTTGCTTCTGCCACTATTTCAACATATGACGAAACAATATTTGTAGCACCTTCTGCTTTAAATGTACCGATATTGGCGGTAGTTTCGCTGTCAATACGAAGAAGCTTCATATTTGTTACTGCTTCAGCTGCAACCATTATAGAACTGATTCCTTTTTCCGGACTTGCACCGGCATGAGACGGCTTACCGATAATTTTGGCAAAAATCTTTGTTTGTCCCGGTGCTTCTGCAATAATACGGCTTGGGCTTCCGCCGCTATCTAAAACTATTCCTTTTTTAGCAACCAGCTTTGAAAATTCCACTTCTTTGGCTCCATTGACTCCGCCTTCCTCACAAATTGTAAAAACTATTTCAATTGGTCTGTGGGGCAAGTTATTTTCCTTTATAACTCTTAGTGCCTCAATAATAGCAGCAATACCAGACTTGTCATCACCGCCAAGAATTGTATCTCCTTTGCTTTTTATATATTCACCGTCTATGTATGGAACTATACCCTTGCCGGGGGTAACTGTATCCATGTGAGCACTGAACATCATTGTTTCAGATTGAATAGTTCCCGGTATAAAACAATATACATTATTGCCGTTGGAATTTAATTTTTCGCCGGCTTTATCTGTATATGTGTCAAATCCCAAATCATTTAAATCTTTAATAATTCTTTCTGCTACTTTATTTTCATTTTTAGTTTCACTGTCAATTTGTACATATTCCATAAAGGATTTTATTAATCTGTCTTCATTTATCATTGCACACCTCGTATTATATTATAATTAATTATAATATAAATTATTAAAAAATACCATATGCAAACAGATGATTTTAGTTTACAAGCGTTTATTTAACAAGATATATATAGTTTTTCATTGATTAAAACCTTCAATCATTGTAAAATGAGAACAAAGCCAATAGGAATTTTGGGGACGGAGCTTGAAATGTCATAATAAAAACAATTTAACTTTAAAAATAAAATTCTATGGAGGTATTTATGAAATTTACATTTAATCATTTTAATTTTAATGTTCTTGATTTAGAAAAAAGCATGAAATTTTACGAAGAAGCTTTAGGCTTGAAAGAAGTAAGAAGAAAAAAAGCAGAAGATGGCAGCTTCACATTAGTTTATTTAGGTGATGAGGAATCAAATTTCTCATTGGAGCTGACATGGATGAAAGGAAGAAGGGAGCCCTATGATTTAGGTGAGCAAGAATTTCATCTTGCAATGACAACGGACAATTACGATGAAGCCTTCAAAAAACATGAACAGATGGGTTGTATAGAATATATAAATGAAACAATGGGTATATATTTCATAGTAGACCCTGATGGATATTGGATTGAAATTGTAAGAAAGAAATAAGCTGCAGGCTTATACAGCACAGTAACAGGGGTTCTTATAAGATGTGAATGGAGGTAGCAAATGAAAAAAATACACAATAATATTATGGACGGGATTATAGCATTACCTGCATTTCCTGTTGTTTTTGTAACAGTGGATAAAAACATTATGGTAGCAGGTGCATTTCATTTTTATTCATTCAATCCGCCATCTGTAATAGTAGGAATTAAACCTGAAAAATATACCCATGATTTAATCATTGATAAAAAAGAATTTGCTATCAATATTCCCATTAGGGAAGAACTTGATAAAATACATATTTGCGGCTCAATTTCAGGAAAAGATGTGGATAAATTTGAGAAATCCGGCTTAACAAGTCAAAAAGCAAATAAAATTGACAGCTACATAATAGAAGAATGTCCTGTAAATTTAGAGTGCAAGCTTGTTCATAAAGTTGATTATCCCGGCAGCCATGACTGGTTTATCGGAGAAATTGTTGAGGTTCATATTGACGAAAACTATACAAGAGATGATGCTTTAATGTTCTGGTTAGGGCAGTTCAGAACGGTAGGAAATATAATTGAAGGCAGACCAAATAGTGAAATATTCTAAAGAACAGCAAATCCCAATGCCAGAAGGTTCTGGAGCAAGTATTTCACTACATATTTATATACATTAATTAGGGACGTTTACACGTTTTAACAAGGGGGGGGAAATATTGAAAATAGCTACCTATAATATTTGGAATGATGAACGAGGATGGCCTGATAGGCTAAATCAAATTTATGAAGAAATAAGAATGCAAAATGCTGATATTATATGTCTGCAAGATGTTCCAAACGAAGAATACTGCAGATTAATTGCTGAAAAATGTGATTATGGATTTTATTATTATAATGAGCATAGTAGTTCATGTGAATTAGCCATTTTGAGTAAAATTCCATTTGTATCAAAAAAAAGTTTTAGTGAAGCATTGATTATCACAATTAGAATAAGAGATAGTTTAATAGAGATTGTGAATGTTCATTTGCCATGGGACAGTGTATTGAGTTGCGAAAAACAAATAATAGCATTAATTAACGGGAATAAAAAGTCCAATGCAGATTATTCTATTTTATGCGGCGATTTCAATTGTGTTGACGGAAGCAGTGTGCAGAACTTTCTATTTGGAAGACAAAGCCTGTATGGTGAAGAAGCTGTGCCTGTTTGGGATGATTTAGCAATAGTATATCAAAACCTGACTGGTATTAAGCCAAAGGCAACATTGGATCTTTCATCAAACCCCCGTTGGAAAGAGAATGGGTATAAAGAATGTGCAGGAACACGAATTGATTGGATACTGCTCAAAGAAACATATCCGAAACCCACACCAAAACTGAATTCATTTGATCTGTTTGGTACCGAAATTTCTGAAGAAACCGGATATTGTGCAAGTGATCATTACGGTGTATCTGCTGTACTAGATTTTGAAAACATTGTATCAACATTATAAGCTTAGAATTGCGAGGAGAATTATTATGAATATTAAAATCAGAAAAGTAACGATTAACGACTTAGAGGCAGTAGCAAAAGTGGAAACAGAGTGCTTTCCGGAGGCAGAAGCAGCTACAAAGTTAACGCTCGAACAACGAATTAAGACATTTCCGGATTGTTTTTTTGTGGCAGAAATTAATGGAGAAATAATTGGATTTATTAATGGGTGTGTAACAAACGAGATGACTATTTATGATAAGCTATTCAGTGATGCTTCACTGCATATGCCAAATGGAGATTACCAAGCTATTTTTGGACTTGATGTAATTCCCGTTTATCGCAATCGTGGAATTGCTGCACAATTAATGAACCATATGATAGAAGCAGCAAAATTTGCAGGTCGAAAAGGTGTTATTTTAACATGCAAAGACGAGCTTATACATTACTATTCAAAATTTGGTTTCATAAATAAAGGTATTTCAAAATCCAAACATGGTGGTTCTGTGTGGTATGATATGATTTTAGAGTTTTAGTTAGTATAAGCATATCTAAAAGCATAAATTTCTGTTTTTAAAATTTAAAGAAAAGAAGGAGCTAATTAAAAATTGAATTTTGAAGGAAAGAGTATGAAAAAGAAACTATTTAAAATATTGTGTGTGACAGCCATTTTATTTATTTTTCTGCCGTCTTTTGCATATGGAGATATTGGACCTAAACCTTCTGTCCTTATAAATTTTCAAGGACTTGAGGGAGAGGCTTATTATGTAACATTGCTCTCTGAAAGTTCTTCAACAGGACCCTATAGCGCAGTGGGAAGATTTGAAGGGGACAGCAGATATGAAGAGGGCCAGGAAGATTATGAAATCTGGAATAAATTCGTAAATTATGATGATAAGGATGGATATTATTTCTTGCAGTACTTTAGAGACTGTACTGAAACATCGGAATTCAAGTGGACCTATTATCCTCCTCAAAAATTCAAAATATTAATGTATTTTCCGGAATATGATAGCTTCGCAGTAAGTGATGTATATGAAAGATATGCCTTTGACTCTTACTACAAGGTTGATGGAAGAAATATTGAGTTCTCGCACTTGTCAACCTTTGAAGGTATAGAGACGGTAAAGAATTATGATTTTACCGCTGAACTTATTTCCCTTATTGCAAGAATAGCCGGAACCATAGCAATAGAAGTTACGGTTGCCTTGATATTTGGCTATAGAAGGAAAAATCAGCTTCGCATTATCTTAATAACCAATATTGCAACTCAAACAATTCTAAATATTTTGCTTAATACGGTTAATTATTATCATGGGGGATTAGCATTTTTACTAAGCTACATTCTTGCAGAAATTATTGTCTTTATTATAGAAGCTGCTGTCTACTCCACTCTCCTTACTAAGAATACAAGCGGCAAATCGAGTAAAAAAGCCCATGCTATTATTTATGCCTTAATTGCAAACCTGATATCCTTTTATTTAGGATTTCAAATAGCAAAACTTATACCCGGGATTTTTTAGTTTGTAAACTTCAAGAAACAAGTAATTAATTAAAAACACATAAAGGAAAGATAAAATGGGAAAATATTATTTAGAAGTTGCAGGAGTAAAAAGAGAGCTTCCTATTATTCAAATTAATGAAAATACAAGTATTGCAAGTTTTGTTATAATAGGGGATACAGAAATTATATGTGCTTGCGCAAAAGAGATTGTAAATAAACTGCCACAAGTTGATATATTAATAACTGCTGAAGCAAAGGGTATTTCATTGACATTTGAACTATCAAGACTACTGAATATGAAAAAGTTTATAGTTGCTCGAAAAAGTATTAAACCATATATGAAGTCACCAATTATTGATGAAGTGGTATCCATTACAAGCCAGAAGAAACAATTGCTGGTTCTGGATAAAGAGGATGCCATGGAGTTGAAGGGCAAAAGGGTGGCTATAATTGATGATGTAATAAGCACAGGTGAGTCCTTGTCAGCAATTGAAAGGCTGGTTGAAGCTGCAGGGGGAATTATTGCTGCAAGAGCTGCAATTTTGGCAGAAGGAAAGGCAGCCGAGCGAAAAGATATTATATTTTTAGAAAGACTGCCTATTTTTGATAAATGATAAATAATTATATCCGCATAGACTATGAGTTTTAGTAAATGTAAATGATTAGAAGCTAAAAAGAAAGGTAAAAACCATGGAATACGAAATCATTCATTTGCCAAAGGACAAATGGAAGGGGACTATAAT
>CAZTXR010000062.1:0-9033 GCA_964617605.1 uncultured Clostridia bacterium
AGGATGTTGTTTTTTTTAGTATGCTTTTTTTTAGTTACCATAGCTTTGGTTGTAAGGCTTGGTTACATACAATTGGTTAAAGGTGAAGAATACAGAAAACAAGCAATGGAAAACTGGTCAAGAGATATTACCATAAACGCCAAAAGAGGAACCATATATGATGCTAAAGGTAAAAAATTGGCAGTCAGCATTAATTCCAATACTGTAACATGTTTTCCCGCAGATGTTAAAAAAAGCGTAAAGTCTGTCATTGCTCATGAGGACAATGAGGATGACGGATTTTTGACAATTATTCTAAAAAAACTTAATAAGACAATGTTTACTGCAGAAGATACAGCTGCTGATAAGATACCTATAAATACAAAGACACCTGAAGAGACAGCACAAATTTTATCTGAAATACTGGAGATGGATTATGAGGAAGTCCTCAAAAAAATAACTTCAAATTATAACTATGTGGTTCTTAAAAAATGGATTTCCGATGAGCAGGCACAGCAAATAAGGGAAGAAGAATTAAGCGGCATCAATATTATAGAAGACAATAAACGAGTTTATCCATATGGAAATTTCGCCCCCTATGTATTGGGTTTCACAAATATTGACCAGGATGGTTTATATGGGGTTGAGGCTACCTACAACGATTATTTAACCGGAATACCCGGCAGGACAGTTGTAAATACAGATGCTTACGGAAGGGAACTGCCTTTTGGATATAATGAATACTTTGAATCACAGGATGGTTTGGGGGTTGTTTTATCCATTGACGAGGTAATACAGCACTATGCGGAATCCGCGGCACAAAAAGTCTTGACTGATTACAATGCAAAAAGAGCAACAATATTAGTTATGGATCCCAATACAGGCGATGTTTTGGCCTTGTCTTCAAAGCCCGATTATGACCCTAATGATCCCAAAATACCCATCGAGGAAAATGTAAAACTTGAATGGGCGACACTTTCCGATGAAGAATTGCAAAAGGCCTGGTTTGACATGTGGAGGAATCCTGCGGTTAATGACATATATGAGCCAGGATCTACCTTTAAATTAATAACTACGGCAACAGCACTTGAAGAAAATGCTGCAACTTTAAATTCTACATATTTTTGTGACGGATATGTAAGACAAATTAAGGGCGAAAACATTAGATGCTGGAGATACTACAGACCTCACGGGCAGCAGACCTTGTCTGAAGCAATACAAAATTCCTGCAATGATGCCCTGGCACAAATAGGACTTGATATTGGAAAGGATGCATTTTACAAATATGTGAAGGCTTTCGGTTTTGAAGAAAAATCAGGCGTTATGCTCAATGGGGAAGCCTTAGGTATTGTAAAAGAACCTGAATACATGAAGGATGTAGATGTTGTAACACAAGCATTTGGTCAAGGAATCGCCATAACTCCCATACAATTGGTCACTGCAGTTTCGGCAATTTCAAACGGCGGTAACTTAATGGTACCAAGAATCGTAAAACAGCTTATAGATGAAGAAGGAAATATAATCAGAGATTTTGACACTGTAATAAGAAGAAAAGTGATTTCTCAAGAAACATCAAAAATGATGCTTCAAATTATGAAAGAGTCTGCCGAATCAGGAACTAAACAGGCTTACAGAGCGGGATACAGAATAGGCGGAAAATCCGGTACAGCACAAAAGGTTATTGACGGAAGATACATTGATGGTAAATTAATATCTTCATTTATAGGTGTTGCTCCTGTAGATAATCCAAGGGCAGTTGCTTTGGTAATGGTTGATGAGCCTGATCAAAGCATAGGGTATTTCGGCTCTATAGTTGCAGGACCTGTTGCAGCTGATTTGTTGGAAAATATTTTAAAATATTATGATGTTGAGCCTGTCTATACTGAAGAAGAGCTTGGTCACGTGGAAAAACAAATGGTTACGGTCCCAAGTCTTTTAGGTCTTACAATTGCAGAAGCAACAGACTCATTAATCAAAGCCGGCTTGGAAAGCAATATAACAATAGAAGTGGATGCCGACAAAATAGTAAAATCACAATTCCCCAAAGCTGGAGAGGTGGTTGTTAAAAAATCCATGGTTACATTAATATTGAACTAAAGATGTCCCTTATGACCTAAATACAACTTCATAATGTTGTATTTGATTTTTAATTATGATAAAATTGCATATACTATCATACATTTAAATAGGAGTAAATTTATGAATATAAAAAACTTGCTTAAAGAAATGGATTATGAAAGCTACTCAGGAGAAAATAATATAGAAATAAAGGGCATTACTAATGATTCAAGAAAAATTTCCAAAGATCATATTTTTGTTGCAATTAAAGGTTATACTGATGACGGCCACAAATTTATAGAAAGTGCTTTGGAAAATGGAGCATCTGCCGTTATTTGCGAGAATATTCCAGGCAATGTTAAAGAAAAAGGCAATTATATTTTAGTTAAATCGCCAAGGGAATCTATGGCAAAAGCAGCAAATATCATATACGGGCGACCTTCTGAAAAAATAAATATCATCGGAGTTACTGGAACAAACGGCAAAACCAGCACTACATATTTATTAAAAGGAATCTATGATTATTTAGGTGAAAAATCAGGAATAATAGGAACAATGGGTGTTCTTATTGATGAGAAAAAGATTAAAGTGGACAATACGACACCTGAAGCATTCGACATACAGCACTATTTGTCAATGATGCTCGATAAGCATATAACTCATTGTTTTATGGAGGTTTCTTCTCATGCTCTTGAACTGAACAGGGTTGATGATGTTTCCATAGATGTCGGAATTTTTACAAATGTTACAAGAGATCATTTGGACTTTCATAAAACTATGGAGAATTATTACCAGGCAAAGAAAAAGTTATTCCACTTAACAAGAGTTAACAACATAATAAATGTGGATGATCCATATGGTGACAGACTTTACAAGGAGCTTATAAATGAAGGGGTTAAAGCCTTGTCCATAGGTATTGAAAATGATGCGGATATTAAGGCAAGCAATTTAAAAACAAGAATGAACGGAACAACATTTGACCTTAATATACTTGGAACAATGAAGAAAATGCATGTAAATACACCGGGAACATTCAGTGTTTTGAATTCTCTCGGAGCCTTTGGGGCAGCATATGCCTTGGGTGCCGATACAGATGATATCATTGAGGCCTTGGTACAAATAAAAGGTGTAACAGGCAGATTTGAAATGCTTCCCAATAAACTTGACTGCACTATTATCCTTGACTTTGCCCATACACCGGATGGTCTTCAAAAGGTTATGGATACTATAAATGAATTTGCAGAAGGAAGAAAAATCGTAATGTTTGGAGCAGGTGGGGAAAGAGACTTATCAAGACGTGCGCCCATGGGTGAAATAGCAGGAAAATATTGTGACTTAAGCATACTAACGTCAGATAATCCAAGATTTGAAGACCCCTATGAAATATGCAAAGAAATAGCCCAAGGTGTTGAAAAATACAAGGGTAAATATAAAATAATAATTGAGCGTGATGAAGCCATATATTATGCTATTGACAAGAGTAAAAGCAAAGATGTAATATTATTGGCGGGAAAATCCACAGAGCCCTATCAGGATATGGGTACTGAAAAAGTTCCGTATGATGAAACAATGCTTGCGAAACGGGCAATAAAGGAAGTGGAGAAAAAACGGGGAGTAAATCATGCAAGGTAACGGACAAATCATAAGAGTAATAACAGTATCCTTTTTAATAGCATTGTTTTTAGGACCGGTTGTAATTCCGGTCTTGAAGCGTCTTAAAGTGGGACAAAGTATCCGGGAGGACGGACCACAGACGCACTTTGGCAAATCGGGAACCCCTACCATGGGAGGTATAATTATTATTCTTGCAATATTAATTGCAGTTTTAACAAGCAGGTTTTTTAAAACTGAAGTATGGGCAGTAATATTCTTTATTTTGGGATTTGGATTAATTGGATTTATAGATGATTATATTAAGGTAATAATGAGACAAAATGAAGGACTAAAGCCCTTTCAAAAAATTATGGGGCAGCTTATCTTTTCGGTATTGCTTGCCTGCTACGGTTCAAAATACAGTGCCATGGGCACAAGGCTAATAATTCCTTTTGTTAACATACATATTGATTTAGGGGTTTTATATATACCCTTTATAACATTTTTTGCAGTAGGCATGGTAAATGCCGTGAATCTTACTGATGGATTGGATGGTCTTAACACAGGTGTAACTCTAATAGTTATGGCAGCCTTCAGCTTAATCGCAAACAGCTTAAAAGAAACAAATGAAATATACGAAGGAATTTCATTGATAAGTGCTGCTGTGACCGGTGCTTGTCTCGGATTTTTAAGGCATAATGCAAATCCGGCCAAGGTTTTTATGGGAGACACAGGCTCCTTGGCCTTAGGAGGTGCTGTTGCTTCTGTTGCTGTTTTATCCAACACAGTTCTCTTTATACCTATAATTGGCGGTATATACTTTGCGGAAGCTCTTTCTGTTATTATTCAGGTTCTTCATTACAAGAGAACGAAAAGACGAATATTCAAAATGGCACCCATTCATCATCATTTTGAAATGTGCGGTTGGAAAGAAACAAAGGTTGTGGGGGTATTTTGGATAGTAACCTTGATATTGGCGTTTATAGGCATTTATTCCATATAAGAACATAAAATTAAAACGGGGCTAAATCTCCCATTTGGAGAACATAGATGAAAGAAGGTAAAAATGGAAAATATTCTTGTAGTAGGGCTTGGGGTTTCAGGTATAGCATGCATAAAAGGATTAAATAAAAAAGGAGCCAAAATTTATGCGTTCGATGAACTGTCCAAAGATAAATTAAGTGAAAGATTAGCAGAAATAAAGAATATTGATGTGGAATATTTTTTTGGCAATGAAGAAATTGAAAATATAAATTTTAAATTAATAGATTATGCAATTAAAAGCCCAGGCATCAAATATGAAGCACCCATAATCGAGAAATTGCTTAAAAATAATGTGAATCTTATCAGCGACATAGAAGCTGCCTATAAGGCAACCAAGGCCACTATAGTTTCTATAAGCGGAACAAACGGCAAGACAACAACAACAACCCTAATTGGGGAAATGGTCAGGGAGAGCGGTAAAAATTACAAGTTAACAGGAAATATCGGCTTTGGAATGTTTAATGATGCGTTAAATTCATGCGAAAATGATATATTAGTGGCTGAAGTAAGCAGTTTTCAATTGGCAGGTACAATTGAATACAAGCCCCATATCAGTGTTATAACAAATATTACTCCGGATCATTTGGATTATCATCACACCCTGAATAACTATATAGAGGCAAAATTCAAAAATGTAATAAATCAAGATGCAAATGACTATGCAATATTAAATTACGAAGATGAAACAATAAGAAACTATTCACATAATATAAAGGCTAAAAAGATATTCTTCAGCTCTGAAAGGATTTTGAAGGAGGGAATATATGCAGACTGTGGTCAAATGTTTTATAAAGCGGGCAATAAGACAGAATTTATAATCAATACAAAGGATATATTTATTCCGGGCAAACATAATTTGGAAAATGCAATGGCCTCTGCCGGCGCTGCCCTAGCCTTGGGAATAGATATCAAGATAATAGCTGAAGTTTTAAAAGAGTTTAAAGGTGTGGAGCATCGCCTTGAATTTACAGGTGAATATAAAAAAGTTAAATTTTACAATGATTCCAAAGGAACAAATCCTGATGCATCAATAAAGGCGGTTCAAGGAATAAAGAAGCCTATTATACTGATAGCCGGAGGATATGATAAAAAGTCGCAATATGATGATTTTGTAAAAGCTTTTGACAAGAAGGTTAAGGCCTTGATTCTCCTTGGCCAGACTGCAGACGATATAGAAGCATGTGCTTTAAAATATGATTTTACAAATATATACAGAGTAAAGACAATGGATGAAGCGGTGAAAAAGAGTTTTGAATTGGCAGAAGAAGGAGACAATGTTGTTCTGTCTCCCGCTTGTGCCAGTTGGGGAATGTACCCGAATTATGAAGTCAGAGGCAGAGATTTTAAAGAAAGGGTAAATTATTATGGAGGAAACATTAAAGAAAGCTAAGTCAAGGTCCTTAGACTGGGTATTGGTTTTTGTAATAATCCTGTTGGTATTGTTTGGTTTTTTAATGGTATACAGCTCTTCTTATCCGGACGGATATTATAAATTTGGGGGAGATGCCTTTTTATTTTTAAGAAAGCAAGTTGTTGCTGCAGGTATAGGTCTTGTAGGCATGATTTTTCTTGCCAACCTTCCATACATAATCTATAGAAAATTTAACAAGCTAATACTAATTGTTTGTATTGCTTTTGCTTTGCTTACAATTGTAATGGGAATAGCATCAAACGGTGCTCAAAGATGGATAGAAATAGGTGGTATGTCGCTGCAGCCGTCAGAAATAATAAAAATCGGCGGAGTTTTGTACATGGCTGATTACTTCAGTAGAAATAGGGATAATTTGTCTAAATTTTTAAAAGGATTTATACCTTCAATGCTCTACATAGGTTTGTTTTGCGGTTTAATCGCAATTCAGGACGACCTAAGTACAGCAATCATATTGGGCGGAACCTTGATGGTTATGTTTTTTTGCTCTGGAGCAAAAATAAGCCATTTGCTATTATTGGTAGTTATTGCAGCTGCAGGGGTCGGTGTTTTGATTGCCTCTCAGACCTACCGTATAACCAGAATTATAGTATTTCTCGATCCCTTTAAATATCCTTTGAATGAAGGTTATCAAATTATTAATTCCTTGTATGCCTTAGGTACCGGAGGACTTTTTGGGATGGGTATAGGAAAAAGCAGACAAAAATTTTTCCATCTGCCCGAAGCTTACAATGATTTTATCTTTTCGATAATAGGTGAAGAACTTGGTTTTATAGGTTGTGTATTTTTAATGCTTGGCTTTGTTGTATTTGCCTGGAGGGGCCTTAGAATTTCCATGAATATTGAAGATTTCTTCGGAAGTCAGACGGCGCTTGGTTTGACAGTTTTAGTATTGGTACAATTTATAATTCACATAGCTGTTGCAACATCATCAATGCCCCCTACAGGAAGGGCCCTGCCCTTTATAAGCGCAGGAGGTTCATCGCTGATGTTTTTACTGTGTTCTATGGGGATTTTACTTAATATATCGAAATATTCGAATACATATAGGAGTTAATGATGAAAGTTCTTATAACAGGCGGGGGTACCGGAGGACATATTAATCCGGCCTTGGCAATAGCCCAGAAGGTAAGACATGAAAATCCTTCTGATGCTATTTTATATGTGGGAAGCAAAAACAGTCTTGAAAGCGAGTTAGTTCCAAAAGAAGGTTTTGACTTTAAAAGTGTAACAGCAAAATATTTAAAAAGAAAAATAACCTTTGACAACATTAAAACACTTTTTGCTTCAGTAAAGGGTCTAATGGAATCTTTTAAAATAATAAATGAATTTAAACCAGATATAGTTGTGGGCACTGGGGGCTATGTATGCGGTCCCGTGGTTTTGGCCGCTCATTTAAAAAAGGTGCCTACAATGATATTGGAGCAGAATGTATATCCCGGGATAACCAATAAATTATTAAGCAAAATTGTCGATACAATAGGTATAAGCTTTGAAGAGGCTAAAAAATACTTTTCTGAAAGTGCACAAGAAAAGCTTATATTGGTAGGTAACCCGGTAAGAAAGGATGTTATTGAAACTGACAGGAGAAAATCAAGAACAAGGTATAATTTAAGACCCGAGGATGTATTTATTTATTCATTTGGGGGCAGCGGCGGTCAAATTAGTTTAAATGAAGCCATAATAGATGTTATAAGAAAATACAACGGGAACAGAAATATAAAAATACTTCATGTAACAGGCAAGAAGCATTATGACAGTTTTCTTGAAGATTTAAAAAATAACAATATTCATATAGAAAGAAACATTGAAATAAAGGATTATATGTATGAAGCACCGATTGCTTTATCTGCTTCCGATATAGTAATAGGAAGCGCAGGTGCAATAACAATTGCAGAAATCACTGCAATTGGTGTTCCTTCCATATTGATTCCGAAAACCTACACGGCAGAAAATCATCAGGAATACAATGCCCGAGCCCTGGAAAAGGAAGGTGCTGCCTTAGTATTGCTGGAAAAGGACTTAAGCGGTGAAACCCTCTTAAAGGCAATTGAAGAGGTTATTGAAAATAAGAATGTGCTTAAGACAATGTCCTTAAATTCAAAGAGACTTGGAAATTCTGATGTTGAAAATAAAATATACGCAGCAATGACAAATCTGATTAGCGAACGAAAGTAACAAGTGAAAAAACTTTGCATAAGATATTATATGTTTATTAGCTTGTTGCGGAGGGATAAAAATGGGAAGTTTTATTGTTGAAGGAAGAAACAGTCTTGAAGGGATTGTCGATATTGGAGGCTCGAAAAATGCTGCTCTTCCTATTTTGGCAAGCACTGTAATTACCGGAAGGGAATATATTTTAGAAAATATACCGGATATCGAAGATGTAAAGGATATGCTTGAAATACTGAGCACTATGGGATGCAGTGTCCAATATGAAAACGGTATTGCATTAATTGATACAAGAAGCTTAAATACTCATGTTGTTCCTGAAAGAATAGTAAAAAAAATCAGGTCATCAATTATATTGATGGGTGCTGTACTGCAGCGTACAGGAAATGTGGAAGTTGCTTATCCCGGGGGATGTGAAATAGGTTTAAGACCTATTGATTTACATTTAAAGGGATTAAAAAAGCTTGGGGTAGAAATTACAGAAAAAAACGGTTTATTGATAGGTTCTGTCAAGGAAGCAGTCAGCTGTGAAATTCATCTTGACTATCCAAGTGTAGGTGCAACGGAAAATATCATGTTGTTTGCAGTTGGGAATCCGGGTAAAACAACTATATATAATCCCGCTCGGGAGCCTGAAATTGTGGACTTGCAGAATTTTTTGAACGTATGTGGTTTTTGTATAAGCGGCGCAGGTACCGGAACAATTACAATAGAAGGAAAAAAATTAGAAAATACTGATACTGTGGAATACAAGATTA
>CAZTXR010000063.1:0-8968 GCA_964617605.1 uncultured Clostridia bacterium
ACTGCAGTGCCATACCAAGAGAATTATTTGAAAGTGAAATTTTCGGATATGAAGCCGGAGCCTTTACAGGAGCAAAAACCGAAGGCAAAAAGGGAAAATTCGAAGAGGCTGAAGGCGGTACCATATTTTTGGATGAAATAGCAGACTTGCCAATAGAGCTGCAGCCAAAGCTTTTAAGAATTTTAGAGGATGGTATGGTAACCCGTATTGGTGGCAATAAGCATAAGAAGATTGACGTAAGAATAATTTCTGCCACCAACAAAGATATAAGAGAGCTTATAAATGAAGATAAATTCAGAAAGGATCTCTATTACAGATTAGATATATTTCAGGTTAATATTCCTCCCTTAAGAGAGAGGAAAGCAGATATAGTAATTCTCGCAAATAAATTTCTTCAGGAATTCTGTATGGAGCAGGGTATCAATATAGTTGAAATTCCTGAAGAAATACTAAGTATTTTTTCCGAATACAAGTGGGAAGGCAATGTTAGAGAGCTTAGAAATGCAGTACAAAGGTCTGCAATAATTGCATCTCAAAGAGGCAACAATAAAATTGAAAAGGAATTTCTCCCTTCATATTTACAGCATATTGAAGTGGATGAAATAAATAAATTTATTAATATTGATGAAATAGAAGGCTATGCAGGACTTGAAGAATATCTTGAAAAAATAGAGAAAAGAATTATTTTAAAAACCTTGGAAGAAACGAATTACAATAAGTCGGAAGCAGCAAAGAAATTGAAAATTCCAAGGGCTACACTGTATTATAAGATGGAGAAATATCAGTTGGGTACCAAACAGAAAGGGAAAGTATGAATAAAATAAAATTAGCTGCAATATCAGCCTTTGGTCTTGAATCAATTGTACAAAGAGAATTAAAAGACTTAGGTTATCAAAACATTGCAACAGATAATGGCTGGATGTATTTTGATGCAGAAATACAAGATATATGCAAAACAAACATCCATTTGAGATGTGCTGACAGAATAATGTTGATAATGGGTCAATTCGAAGCATTAAGCTTTGAGGAATTATTTGATAAAACCTACGAACTGCCTTGGGAAGATTGGATTACAAAAAACGGCAAATTTACCGTAAAGGGCAGAAGCGTAAAATCCAAATTATACAGTACGCCGGATTGTCAGGCAATCGTTAAAAAGGCAGTTTCCAAAAAACTTTGCGAATATTACAATGTGGAATGGATGCCGGAAGACGGAGCGGAGTTCACTGTATTAGTGTCAATTCACAAGGATGTTGCAACCATTTCAATAGATACGACAGGAGCAAGAGAAGGCTTGTTCAAAAGAGGCTACAGAGAAAAATCCATGACAGCTCCTTTAAAGGAAACTATGGCGGCAGCCTTGGTAAAACTGAGTTATTGGAATAAAGACAGGGTATTGTATGACCCTATGTGCGGCTCCGGAACAATCGCAATTGAAGCTGCATTGATAGGAAGAAATATAGCACCCGGCTTAAATCGGAACTTTGCCTCCATGGAATGGCCTTTAGTTAAAGAGGAATATTGGAGGGAAGCTAAGATCGAGGCAAGGAAAAATATTGATTTTGATTCAAAAATTAAAATATACGCTTCCGATGTAAGCGAGAAGGCTATCAGAATTGCGGAAGAAAATGCAATTGAGGCAGGAGTTGATGACTGTATAGAGTTTTTTGTCAAGGATCTTAATCACATAGATAAACCCATGAGTCCTTATGGTGTTTTAATAACAAACCCACCATATGGCGAAAGGATTGGAGATGTAGAACAGCTTAAGCAAATGCACAAAAAATTAGGCCAAGTATTTGGCAGGGATAAAACCTGGTCGGTATATGTAATTACATCCTCCAATATCTTTGAAAAGGAGTTCGGGAGGAAAGCAGACAGGAAAAGAAAGCTTTTTAACGGAGACATGAGAGTAGATTATTTTCAATATTTCGGGGAAAAGATGCCCTAACCCTATTTTTCAGAGTCTTTTTTCTGAAAAATAGCGGTAGGTCATTCGCAACGATTATGACTTGACCCAATTTCTTCGACCGATAGGAAGAAAGAAATTGTAGGTAAGTCAAACGCAATGAGTTCCAGATTTGCATGAGCGAATGCGAATTAGCAAATATGTGAACGAAACTGTGCTTCCCAATTTATGCGACGCAAGGAGCAAATAAATTGGTGAATGAGACTGCGGACCTGAATAAAACGCATGAAATGATTGATTTGTAATTTTTTTATCAAAAGATATTGAATTATATTCATATCTATTGTAAACTTAAAATATGTAAATATATGTTTGATTTTTCTTAATATTGTGTTATTATAAAGACTACAATATTAAAAGGTGAGGCAAATATGGTTGATGAAATAAGTGCAGGAGGGATTGTCTTTTTTAAGAACAGCATATTGATGTTAAAGAAGTTTAACGGAGATTGGGTTCTACCCAAAGGCAGGGTTGAAGAAAATGAAACTTTAAAAGATACAGCCCTGCGTGAAGTATACGAGGAAACAAAAGCAAAGGTAACTCCTATCAAATATTTGGGAAAAATCAGCTATGAATTCAGCCGCACCTGTTACCTTGACAAAATTCATATAAGAAAAGAAGTTCACTGGTATTTGATGATTGCAAGAAATATGAACTGTACAGCACAGAAAAATGAAGGATTTGTAGAGGCGAAATTCCTGCCCTTTGAAAAATCATTGACAAATGCCCGCTATGATGATGAAAGAAAGATTATTAAGAAAGCTGTAGATGATATTACATTTCACTCATATAAATAGGTGATGACATGACATTTTCCTCTAAAATTAAAGATGAATTATCCAGGACAGAAATACCGGATGCATTAAGCGCTAAAGCTGAAGTGGCCGCATTTATCAGAACTGTAGGATATATCACTATTAAGGGTTTAAATAAGGTGGAATTTGAATTTTCATCAGAAAATGCAGCAGTAGCAAGGCGAATATTTAAGGTGTTAAAGATAGGTTATGATATAAATGCGAATGTAAGCGTATCTAAAAGCAACAGACTTAAAAAGCTAAATAATTATATGATTAAAATTGACGAAGATTTAACTGGGCAATTTCTTGAAGATACACAAATTGCCGGTAAAAACGATATTAATATAATGAATTTCAGATATGATGTACCGGTAGAATTATTGCAAAGTGACTTATGCAAAAGAGCATATATAAAGGGTTCATTTATGGGAAGCGGTTCCATAAGCAACCCTGAAAAATCCTATCATGCTGAATTTGTATGCAATAAGGAAATACAAAGCAAAACCCTTATTAAACTGCTAAATGGATATGGAATAATGGGCAAAAATATTTACAGGAAGAATAACTTTGTTACTTATATTAAGGAAAGCGAACAAATTTCCGATTTATTGGCTCTTATGGGTGCGAACAACGCTGTTTTAAACTTCGAAAATATAAGGGCGGTCAAAGAAACAAGAAACCAAATAAACAGAGTGATAAATTGTGAAACTGCAAACCTTGACAAAATTGTAGATACGTCAATGAGGCAGATAAACAATATCAAAATATTAAAAAGACATAAAGCAATCGACAAACTTCCGGATAATTTGAGGGAATTGGCATATTTAAGGCTTAAACACAGCAATGCAAGCTTAAAAGAGCTTGGACAATTGCTGGATCCTCCCCTTGGGAAATCAGGAGTAAATCACAGATTAAAAAAAATAGAAGAAATTGCTGAAGATTTAAAGCATGAGAAGAGAGGTGTAAAAGGTGAGATCACAAAAAGTAGTACTAAAAAATAAGATTGGATTGCATGCAAGACCGGCGGCTATATTTGTTAAGAAAGCAAGGAATTTTGACAGTGAAATTATAATCAAAAAAGGAATTCAAGAAGCAAACGGCAAAAGCATTATCAGTATAATGGCTTTGGGCGCTATGAAGGGCGACGAATTGGTAATCATTACAAAGGGCTCTGATGAGGACAAATGTATTGCTGAATTATCTAATTTATTAGAATTTATGGAAGAAGAAGAATAAAGAGGGGTAACCCTCTTAATTTTATGCAGGAGATAAAATGGAAAATAAGGTTTTAGCTATTGTTGACGGAAGAGAAGTCAAAGAATCGGATTTAAATAATTTAATGAGAAATTTGGGGCAAAATGCAGCCTACTTTCAAGGAGAAGACGGAAGAAAAAAACTTATAGACGAACTGGTAATGCATGAGCTTATGTATTCGGATGCCCTCGATAACAATTTAGAAAACGAAGAAGAATTTAAAGAAGTATTTGAAAATATGAAAAAGTCAATGCTTCAGCAATACAACTTAAGAAAAATGTTCAATAAAATTACCTTATCAGAGGATGAAATAAAAGATTTTTATGAAAAGAACAAGTATATGTACAAAAGACCTGAAATGGTTAAAGCAAGCCACATTTTAGTTGATACGGAAGAAAAGGCCAATGAAATATTGGAGGATATAACAGACGGCTTATCCTTTGAAGATGCAGCCAAGGAATTTTCAAGCTGTCCATCCAAACAAGAAGGGGGAGCCTTAGGACAATTCGGAAAAGGACAAATGGTGAAGGAATTTGAAGATGCGGTATTTTCCATGCGGGCAGGAGAAATAAGCTTACCTGTAAAAACACAGTTCGGCTACCACTTAATAAAGCTGACAGACCATATGCCTGCTAAAAATGCAGAATTAGAAGATGTATATCAAGAAGTGAAAGACAATTGTTTTGCAGTAAAACAAGAAAATGTATACAAAAACAGAAAAGAAGAACTGACTAAAAAGTATGATGCAGTAATACTTGAATAGGAATAAAATAATATAGTATAATAAAAACTCCCTTCTACTAATAAAGAAGGAAGTTTTTATTTGTAAGCAAAATCTAAAACTTAGGAGGGAGGTTATGGTGCAATCTTGCTCACTTATCTTTGAATTTTAATTGAATTTCATCTATACCGGCTAAGAACCGTTTAAAGTCAACCCCTGCACTTGTCAGCATTTTTTTGGATGCCTTGACTTCAGAACTTTCGTGATGCTTATCACTCAGATAAATAATTTCCTTGATTCCCGATTGAATTATAGCCTTTGCACATTCATTGCAGGGGAAGAGGGTTGTGTATAATTTGCTCCCCTCAAGAGATACTCCACGGTTGTTCAGGATGGCATTAAGTTCAGCATGAACTACGTAGGGATACTTGGTATCCAATGCCTGCCCCTCCTTTATCCAGGGATATTCATCATCCGAACAATTCTTTGGCAAGCCGTTATATCCCACACTTAAAATACGGTTGTTTTTACTGTCCACTATGCAGGCTCCTACCTGAGAAGAGGGATCCTTGCTTCTTAAGGAAGAAAGGAGAGCCAATCCCATAAAATAATCATCCCAGCTTATATAATTTTCCCTTTTGCTCATGATAAAATCTCCTTCATTATTATAGAATGCTTATTTAAGTTAAGTTTTGCTTCCGAATTGCAAATATTTTACTTGCTGTTTAAGGATGAAAAGGCATATTCCTTTCTGTCAATAAATTCCTGTGCCTTTCCGTCATTCCAGTTGCTTACCGGACGATAGTATCCCGTTATGCGGCTGTATACTTCCGTATTTTTATTGCATATCGGGCAGATTGCCTGTTCTCCCTGCAAGTAACCATGCTCCTTGCAGACAGAATAAGTAGGGCTGATGGTATAGTAAGGCAACTTGTAGGATTGAGCAATTATTTTTACCAGGCTTGCGGTAGACCTCCAATCAGGTGTTTTTTCTCCAAGGAAGACATGAAATACAGTTCCGCTGGTATATAGGGTCTGCAATTCATCCTGAATATCCAAGGCCTCAAATATATCCTCAGTATAGCCTACAGGCAAATGGGTGCTGTTTGTGTAATAAGGAGCCTCTCCGTTTTTTCCTGCTGTTATAATATCAGGATATTGCCTGATGTCATGCTTGGCCAAACGGAATGCCGTGGATTCAGCGGGAGTAGCTTCTAAATTATATAAATCTCCATATTGCTCCTGGTAATCTGATAAGCGCTCACGCATGTGGTTTAATACATCCTTTGCAAATTTTTGAGTCTTTGGATTAACAAGGTCTGATTTTAACCAAGATGCATTTAATCCAGCCTCATTCATGCCCACAATGCCTATTGTAGAAAAATGATTTTCAAAGGTACCCAAATAGCGCTTTGTATAAGGGTATAAACCTGCATTCAGCAATTCGGTAATTACATCACGTTTTATTTTAAGAGATCTGGCTGCAATATCCATCAAGTAATTCAGGCGATGGTAAAATTCATCCTCTGTTGCCGACAAATAAGCAATACGAGGTAAATTTATGGTAACAACTCCCACTGAGCCGGTGCTTTCTCCGCTGCCGAAGAATCCGCCTCCCTTTTTTCGCAGCTCCCGCAAGTCCAAGCGCAAGCGGCAGCACATGCTCCTAACATCGGAAGGCTCCATGGAGCTGTTTACATAATTTGAAAAGTAGGGGGTACCATACTTGGCGGTCATTTCAAAAAGCAGTCTATTGTTTTCCGTATCTGACCAATCGAAGTCCTTAGTGATGGAGTAAGTCGGAATAGGGTATTGAAAACCGCGGCCTTCATAATCCCCTTCAAGCATGATGGTAAGGAAGGCTTTATTGATCATATCCATTTCCTTTTGACAATCCCCATAGGTGAAATCCATCATTTTTCCTCCCACAATGGCAGGTATACAGGCTAAATCCCC
This sequence comes from uncultured Clostridia bacterium, assembly GCA_964617605.1. GTDB lineage: Bacteria > Bacillota > Clostridia > Tissierellales > Sedimentibacteraceae > Sedimentibacter. The sequence goes on from CAZTXR010000063.1 coordinate 6,698, forward strand.
GGGCACTGTCCAATCCAGCGTAATATTGGTAAAGGGTGCTTGGGTTCCCCAGCGGCTGGGGGTGTTAACACCAAATATAAATGATTCAATGCATTTTTGCACTTGATCCTGACTTAGAGCATCCATTCTCACAAAGGGTGCCAAGTAGGTATCAAAGGAGCTGAAGGCCTGGGCACCTGCCCATTCGTTTTGCATAATACCTAAAAAATTTACCATTTGGTTGCACAAAGTGGCAAGGTGTTTAGCGGGCGCAGAGGTTGTTTTTCCCCGTATGCCTCCCAAGCCTTCCCTAATCAGCTGCTGCAGGGACCAACCTGCACAATAACCTGTAAGCATGGACAAATCATGTATATGCATATCTCCGTTTCTGTGTGCATTTTCAACTTCTTCGTCATATATTTCAGAAAGCCAGTAATTTGCCGTTATAGCTCCGCTGTTGGACAATATTAATCCTCCTACGGAATATGTAACAGTGGAATTCTCCTTTACCCGCCAATCCTCGTTCTTTACGTAATCATCTACAACCTTGCGGTAATCCAATAAGGTACTTAGGGCATTTCTTGCTTTTTCATGCTGCTTGCGGTAAAGAATATAAGCCCTGGCCACCTTTGCATATCCTGCCTGTATAAGCACAACCTCAACTGCATCCTGAATTTGTTCTACAGTAATAATACCGCCGCTAACATCTGATTCGAATTCTGCTGTAGTTCTTAATGCCAGAAAATCCAAGACCGTATTGTCATAGTTCACTGACTGTGCTTCAAAGGCCTTTTGTATAGCCCTGCGTATTTTACCTAACTCAAAGTTAGCTAAATGCCCGTCTCTTTTTTCAACCTGATATCTCATTATTGCTGTCCTCCGTGTTTATCTTATTTTTATCCCCTAAGTTCTATATTGGGGCTTATATTTTGCAGCTTTTGTTTTATAACTTCCATCTCTCCGGCAGAATAAGCCGAGAGCTTTATATTTTGATTTGTATAATCACATATCAAGAGCCCTTTTCTTTCAAAGGATTGCAAAAACCAAGGTTCTTGACCGGGAGTCCTGCCCATGGATTCAGCCATCCGCATTAGCCTGTCAAGGGGATGCAATTCCTTTACAACAGTTGTTCTCAGCTCATATGAAATTCTGTTTTCTCTGAGGCAGTTTAAACTTGCAGTCCACTTATTGTAATAATGGTCTATGTCTTCCTGATTATTTAAGGTGGTTAAACCTGCTGTTTCAGCAAAATTATCCTTGCAGTTTTTGTAATCTAAAGCCACATAGTCCACCAACTTATAATCAATCATTTTTTGCAGCTTGTCAGGCAGCAATCCGTTTGTGTCTAATTTCACCTTAAGCCCTAAATTTTTAATCCTTTTCAGATAATCCTCTAAATCGTATTGCAATAGGGGCTCTCCGCCGCTGATGACAACCCCGTCCAATTGATTTTTCCTTTGCTCAAGATAGGCAAGAAATGCCCGGGCTGTCTCATCACCATCCTTATCATGATTTTGCCCCAGGTTGCTATCCTGCCTTTCTGCATTTGCAAGAACAAGCTCCGGATTATGGCAGTAGGGACATCTCAGTTGGCAGCCCTCTGTAAAGCACATTGCAGCCACCATTCCGGGATAATCCTGGAGCGTAAGTTTCATAAAACCGCCTAATTGCATACTAACCCCCATGTGTTTTTAGAAATAAAACCCTGAAAAATAAAAAATCGCACATTCCCTAAAAAAGTACGATTGCGTGAACATTCGACACTTCTTTCCAGACCCGGGAATTCCATGTGTTATTAATATGGTTAAGGCATTCGGACTTAGAAACTTGCTTCCACACCGCAGCGGCTCTGTGCAGGATTCACACCTGCTTCCCCTTGACCATAGAGACAATATTTATATGTAATATTTATTTGTAAAATCATAATACTACAAGATATAGTGTTTGTCAATCTAAATATCTACTATATGTGGTATAGATGCTGTAAATGTTGATGAAAATCTTGTGGATTATGCATGATGCGCTTATTTGTTTTCGCGCTTCAAAAAAGATAAAAAATTGATTATAAGTATGAAATATAATAATTGTAGTATACTAAAAAAAGAGGAGGTTGATATTAATGAAAGGAAAAATAGCCAATTTAACAGAAGAACAGCAGCAGGTATTAAAAAAAGCGGAAGCAGAATTAAGCTGCGTATTGGTTGCTTATGAAACATTGGGTCAGTCTCAAAATACTGTTAAGTAATAATTAGACAGTTACTCTGAATAAAACATATCTCATAATGATAATTT